>JAKEFK010000146.1 GCA_022616075.1 bacterium | reverse complement strand
CAGCTTCGGATTCTTCGGTTTTTTCAAACTGAAGACATTCAGCCCGCCTTCATTGGAACCTTCGAAATACAGATACGGTGTAAGCCCTGGTAAAGCCTGACCGGTTGCGTAATCGATGTTGGAGATAAAAACAGTATGAGATGTATCCACATCCCGATCGGTTCGCTGAAGAAAAACTCTATCAGGCAATTCTGAAAGATTGATGATCTGAATGCCCCCGCCCGGAGCTTCCGTAGAAATGTAAGCATATCCCTGCCACCGGTTCTTTTTCTTATTGAACTTGGAGTAGACTTTAACCTCTCTCCAAATAGAATTCAACGCAGGAACCGATCCCACAATTCTAGGGTGAACCGGATCAGTAACTTCGACTACGGTTGTGGAATTGTAAAGTCCGATGACTGCATATTCCCGGTTATCGTTTGGATCTACATATCCCCAAACGTGGCTGGCTGCCTCAGGATTTCCAGGAAACTCATTCAATGCAATGTGCGCTTGCAGCCTGACTTTCTTGCAGGAATAACCGCCACTCTGTCCATCGATGCACGGTTGGGCATCAGCAACGCCGATATAGACCGCAAGCAAGATGGACAGGGTGATCAATCGAATAAACATGAACTCCTCCGTTATAATAAGCGGGCTAGAAGCCCGCGGCCCATAATGCAGGCTGGAAGCCTGCGCTCCCTGTTAATCGTAACCGGGCGTCCCAAGATTCTCCAGAATATCAAGAACTCCATTTTTATCGGTGTCCGGATCAAAGCGGGTCAAATTCGTTACATCGGACAAAGCTTCATTGGAAGTGTTTCCCTTACGGCCACTGTGCGGAGCATGGCATCCCGCACAAACGCGCACTTCCCCACTCTTGAGGATCGTGCCGAATCGTTCCCGAACCACGACCTTCTCCGAATGATCCAGCAGCTCCCAAATCAAAGGGGTATCGGCTGGAACCAGCGCAGCAAATGAGCCATCAGAGCGGACCGGAGCTTTTCCGAGCTCTACAAATTTGCGAGCTGAATAACGCGCAAAGGCAGGATTAGCATTGCGCGTCTTTACCATTTTGTAAATTCGCACAAAAGAAATCGATCCACGCTCCGGCGCCGTTTGACGGTCACCGTTTACGACTTTCTTGGAATTCGTGCCGCGATTGAAAACATCCAGACTATTCATCATCGCGTAGTTCACCTTCGTAGATCTGGTGACTCCAATGGAAAAAGGAATGCTGCGTCGTGATGTTAATTCGACCGGCTGCCAGCACCAGAAATTTGGGTCTTCATAGACTGTTTGTTGTTTCTTGCCATCAGCTGACCGACGTACGATCTTGAAATTCGGAATTTCGGAAGGGTCGAGTGTCGGCTTGCTCTGGTAAACCGCGCCTTCCGCATAGCTTGCCAAAACCGACCCATCCGACATCGGATATGAATCGCGCCAACGGCCGTGACGATTGTCTTCTTTCAGATCGAATACGTTGGGTGTCAGGTACACTGGAACTTGCCGGTTCGCGTTCCTGCCGTACTTCATTTTTACGATTGAGCCTGCTCCGAAAGTGTTATCGAGATTTGCCAGAATTCCGATCAACTGATTTGTTCCAGGAATCTCACGAACAGAAACGTATCCACCTTTGAAATCCGGAATGGTATGTGCGCCAAACAAAGGGTGGTCGAACGCGCTACCATCGCGATACACAAACCACGGCAGGAAGCGATTCACAGCAAGCGCATCCGTTTCCTTGCGAATGTTTTTGCGCAGGTCGTGATGATCGAATTGCGAAAACAAAATGACACCGAATTCTTCCGGAGCATAAAACAGCGCGACCGGATTAGAGTGTCCTCCCGGGTTGGCGTTGAGCAACTGAATTCCCGTTCCATCCTCCAGCGAGATATACATTTGCGCGGATGGATAGTTGCGGTAGGGATCAGCCAGACGAAGGCGATCGGAAACAAACACAATCTTGTCGTAAGGAAGATATGCAGGATCAAAGTCATTTACATTTGGATCCCTGCTGAATCGTTTCAAGAAGTTTGCTTTCAAATCGAATTCCCAGATTTGCCAGTTCCCTTTTGAACCCTCTTTCATGGAAAAAATTACCTTTTGACCATCGAGAGAAACTTCCGGATCGCGAACGGCAATCGCAGGCCCTCCCACAAGCTCGCGCAACTCACCCGAAGGATCGATCAAATAGAGTCCGCCGCCAACAGGTTGGTCCTGAGCGGGATTCGTACCTAGAAAATTGCCGGTTAAATCCTGAACAGACGTTCCGCTGTGATTCACCTTCTTCTGTTTGACAAAAATGATGGGATTTGCCAGCGAGCCTGAAAAAGCCAGCCCAGGCAACAAAAGAAGCAAAAGGACTAAAATCATCCGGTTCAATGTATTGACCTCCGTTTCTCAACTATTAAGAGGGGCCTAAAAGCTTGAATCCTCCGGTATAATAAATAAAAGAAATTTTCGAAGGATTCTCCTTGAAGAAGACCTCTAATATATGGACTAAATCATGAAGGAACAGCAGAGAGCCGATTCATTGTTAGTCCGCAAAATGCTTGCCGGAGAAGAGGCCGCATTTGAAGAGTTCTTTGGGCTTTATTTTCCCGGATTGTACCGTTTTGCGCTTCTTCGATTGAATCAGGATTCAGATGCTGCGGAAGAAGTGGTGCAGGGCGCTTTGTGCAAAGCAATTTCAAAACTCAGCACATTCCGCGGAGAAGCCGCTCTTTTTACCTGGCTTTGCACTTTCTGCCGTTATGAAATCAGCGATTACTTTAAAGGAGCCAGACAGCGGCAGTTGATTCATGAAGTGCCGGAAATTCTTGCTGCTCTAGAGTCTTTATTGACCGGCAACGAAGAACGGCCTGATCAAGCAATTCTGCGAAAAGAAGTTGCGGAAACGGTTCAAGTCGCACTCGATTCACTTCCTCCGCGTTACGCGGATGCCCTGGAATGGAAATATGTGCAAGGTCTTTCCGTAAAAGAAATCGCATCGCGATTAGAATTGGGCAATAAGGCGGCAGAATCTATGTTGACCCGGGCACGCCAGGCATTCCGGGACGCTTTTCTCTCGCTGACCGTAGGCCTGGCATGGGCGCGCGAAGCAGGTTCAGGAGGATAACAAGAACCATGACAGGAAAAGACGAAGAAGCGAAAGAGCGGCCCGAAGAACAGCAGAATGACTTACTCGGCATGTTGCTGCGCATGGGGGGCAGCCGTCCAAGCATCCCGGAAGACGTGCGGTCACGAGTTCAATCCGTTGTTCATGCCCATTGGAAACAAAATCTGAACGCGCGCTCCCAGAAGAAATTCCTCATCTTCTTTAGCGGTGCGATTGCTGCATCTATATTGATCTGTGTTCTTGTCTGGCAATTCATGACTCGTGAGACTGCGAATCCTGTATCCGTTGGAATCGTGGAGAACCTTCAGGGTACGGTGTTAAAGGACACGAAAAATGAACCGCTTGTTCGCGGCGGCACTCTGATGTCCGGAACAACACTGCAAAGCGGCGAAACAGGCAGGTTGCTGGTTCGTATGCTACGCGGAGTTTCGTTGCGATTGGACGTGAATAGCCGGCTCCATTTGAAATCCGAATCGGTCTACGTGCTCGAGCAAGGCGCCGCCTATCTCGATTGCAATAGATCCGGGGGATCGATTGCTCTCGTTACACCCATGGGAACCGTTCGCGACAAAGGTACGCAGTTCGAGGTTCGCCTGCAAGAAGGGAAAATGCAGATTCAGGTCAGAGAAGGTTCTGTCCTGTTGGAACAGAATGGCGCAGAAAAAACCGTTGCCGCGGGAAGCAGACTGATCGTTGATGAAAATGGCTCTGCGTTTTTCAGCACGATTTCCTCCTATGGATCGGATTGGAATTGGATCTCGGAAGTTGCCCCCGGTTTTCCCATGGAAGGACTTTCACTCATCGAATTCTTGAACTGGGTAACACGGGAAAACGGATGGTCTCTCCAGTTTGCTGAACCTTCCATGCGCGATTCCGCATCCAAAGTTATTTTGCACGGATCCGTGAAAGATTTATCGCCGCAGCAAATGCTCTCTGCAGTTCTTCCGGTATGCGGACTTACCTACTCTGTTGAGAATGGTGTGCTTGCCGTAAAACCGGGACGAAGGAATTAGCGCAAAATGAGTCGTTTCCTCAAAATTCTTCTCATAACATGCATGCTTCTACAAACGCACTTTGTGTTTGGCGAAGAAGGGATGTCATTCGCGGGTAGGACTCTGGAAGAAGCATTGAGGCATTTTCAATTTCAGGGACTGAATATTCTTTTCAGCAGTGATCTGGTGCGTCCGGAGATGAAAGTAATCAGAGAACCTGTGGGTACTTCGGAGAATTTGATTTTGTCGCAGCTACTGTATCCACATGGTTTGAAAATTCAGCCTGGTCCGCAGAAGACTCTTCTCGTGGTTCGCGCAAACGGAGCTTCCAGCACAAAGGGCTCTTCTGAAACCAACGGTGGAAGCGAGACAGTGGTGGTACCTTTTGTAACGGTTTACTTCACAGCTCGTGATGAAGACAACCGCCCGGTTACACATTTAAGAGCGAAACATTTTATGTTGCAGGAAGATGGCAAAATGCAACCTCTTGTTGAGTTTTCAAATTTTGCCGTGTCCGAGGAACGCAATCCCCTTACAGTTTTCTTTCTTCTGGACAGCAGTCATAGCATGCAGCAGCTTCAGGATGGCGCCAGAAAATATGATGTAAGCAAAAAAGCAATCCTTGCGATCCTAGATCAATTGCAACCCGAGGACCAGATGATGGTCATTGGCTTTCAGGAAAAGTCGTGGATCATCAACGAAATGACTCAGGATACTGAAATTGTTCGTCAGAACGTTCTCGCGGCAAAAGCCAGCCTGGGAAAAACCGCCCTCTATGATACTCTGATCAGCACAGTCAAACAGTCGCAAAGCTATTCAGGCCGAAAAGTCATCATCATTTGTTCCGATGGTGAGGATAATATCAGCAAGTCCTCTTTGAAAGAGGTGACCACTCTGCTGAAATCCACCGATATAACCGTCATGGCGTTTGGAACAAAAATGAGGGGAGATATTGAAAAGAAGGGACGTGAAACTTTAAAAGACATCGCTGGAGTCACCGGTGGTTCCGCTTTCTTTTCTTCCCGTATGGCCGATTTAGATTCAGTGATCGGTGATTTCCAGAGCATTATGGAGAGCCAGTATGTTGCTGGATACGTTCCACCGGAGCCTCTGATGCACAAGAGACGGGAAGTCCGCATTTACTGTCTGATCCCCGGCATTCAGCTTCACTACCGCAAGTCCTACCTGTTTTAACGCAAAGGCGCAAAGGCGCCATGAAAAAAATCTACTTTAGTGTAAAATTATTTCCAGTCAAAAATGCGAATTCCCAGCCGAATTGTTCGCGAACGCCGGTACCTACTGCATGCGCTTCTGGTCAGTTTTGCAATTGCCATTGTCTTTAATGTTGGCGCACAGTACTTGCACGTTTTTCGAGGGCAGGAGAATTCAGCCATCGATAAATTCATGCGAATGCGCTCTCGTGAAAAGTCAGCACAAATCTTCATCGTAGATATCAATGAGCGAGCTTTTTTATCGATTGAGGCCGGTCTTCGGCGCCCGTTATCCCGCAAATTTCTGGCCGAACTGATACAAAAAGTCGCCGATACACGTCCTCGCGTCCTTGCCATTGACCTGGATCTTTCTGAACAAGCGCCCGAACAGGAAACGTTGCTCGCGGCACTAACACAGGCAGCCGGGAAAACAAAAATCGCAATACTTTATGACTTGCAGGTCCAGAAAACAATCAATCAAACAACTATTCGCATTCTGGAAAATCACAAGGCTTTCATGGATGAGATCTGGAAGATTCCAGGGGCAAAGGAGCGCTTTGCTTTTGGGTACATCAATCTGGAAAAAGAAGATCAGATTGCGCGAAGTATGCGGCCGGTCATCATTCTTGACGGCACGCCGCAGCTCTCCTTTCCTGCAGCCGTGATGTATCTTTGCGCCGACCAACCGGCCATGCGGACAAAGAACCACACGGTATCGGTTTCGACAAAAGGATGTTTGAGCGCTCCCAAAGAAGAAATGCATTTTGAAATCGGCGAGGAGGAACGCATCAATTTCCTTCACACCTTCGATCATCCCAGCGCCGGCTTCGTGCTCACGTCCAGCATGGAAACGTTGCACCATCTCACAGGAAAGATTGTTTTGATTGGCGCGACGTTTAAGAAGAGTAAAGACGTATGGAATACGCCACTCACAGGAATGGAAGGATTTGAAAACGGTATGTTTGGTGTCGATCTTCTTGCGAACAGTATCAACACGTTGCTAACCAATAGACGGATCCACCACGTGTCCCTGCTTACGACCATTGCTCTTGATACGTTGTTCGGATTTGGCATCAGTCTCTTCCTTATTTATATAGGCTCGTCTTTTTTACGATCTGTCCTCATCCTTGCAGGTCTCGGTCTTTTCATGGTCGCAGTGAGTTTTCCGCTATTCGCGCACTGGAATCACTGGCTGGATTACATTGCCACAGCAAACGGCGTCACCCTGCATCGCATTCTTCACAGGCGGCACGAAAACAAGAAACAGCGCGCCAGAAGGTCAACACTGGAAGGCCGGGATATGATGGACTGGTTTATCAAAGCAGCCGATTTACCCACCGGGACATCTTACTTTGTACTGGCCGCGGAGATCAGCGACTTGAAGGACGCGTGCGCGGGACAGCCGGAGTACAATGCGTTCCAGCTTGTGAAAGGATGGAAAGAAACGGGAAGAGAGCTTTCAAAGAGATTCCCTGATGCGCGCATTTATCAGGACTCGCGTATCCTCATGTTTTTCCCTGAAACAGCAAATTCAGCCGTGTTGGAGGCGGCACAATTTTTAGTGGAAAAGATTCACGAGCTGGAACAAGAAATGAAGAAACACATCAAGATTTTTCCTGATTTGCATGCCGCGATCGGTGTCGATCGCCAGATGAATGGAGTTGTGGAGGCGATTGGAAATGCCTGCGAACTCGCTTTGATAGCTCATGAAATGAATTCGAAAATCATCGCAACGGAACGTTTTATCAATGCAGCCGCAGATTCCCTGCCAGCAACTTTCTGCGCTGAACTCACTGTCTCAGGAAAAGTAATGAAAGTCTATGAAATCAAAGCAACGGCAAATGTGTAAAACAATTTGGGTGCTCGCCTGCGTAGCGTTCCTTTGTCCCCGGTTATTCTCGGAAGCAGAAAATGAAATCAAGATCGTTGCGGAAATTGCTGAGATCTGCAATTCGAGCGGAGATTCCGGAGTTTGGGTTCACTCCGGCAATAGAAGCCCGGTGAAAGGACGGCAGTATATGGGCTTAAGCAAAGGGGATCGCGTTCTGGTGGACGAGAAATCCAGAGCTGTAGTTCTCCTTCGTTATGGCTTGCCGACCGAGCCACCGCTTCTAGTCTCTAGAATCTGTGAAAAAAATGCACTTGTCTGCGGACCGGAAAGTACCTACGCAAGGAAAATGGAACAGCACTGCCTTACAAGTCAGGTCCCGTATTACGAAGTCAAGGAACCGGCAGCAGATACTCCGTTTTTGAAAAAAGTGGCACAACTATTTACAGATGTTTTTCATCATATTGGCAAGACTGAGTACGATTTCTCTGTCACGCCTTATTCGGATCACCGCCCGAAAGAAAAACAATCGCTGCCCTTTTCACCCGTTGCGCCGTCCGGTTGCGCTGTCCTGAACAATCATCCCGTATTTTACTGGACCGGTCCCGAGGGCCAGGCTTATAAGGTGGAAGTATTTGAGAAGCAATCCGCCAAAAAACTCTGGAGTAGCGACGCCATAAAGCAATTGACTCTTGCCTATTCCGGAGATCCTCTCCGTCCAGGCGAATACACCTGGCATCTTGTCTCGAATAAACAAGAATCGGAAGCTGCAACTTTCGAGATTTTGAAT
Source organism: bacterium (assembly GCA_022616075.1). NCBI lineage: Bacteria > bacterium. The sequence continues at coordinate 3,057 of JAKEFK010000146.1, read as the reverse complement.
GAAGAAGACCGGGCGCCCGCGCGAGAACTATTGGAAAGTTTTGAGGATCCTGTTTTCAAAACTTACACGCGCGACCAGCTTGCATTGCTCAAGGCATCCGCTCTTGTGGACCAGCGCTTTTACGCAGATGCATTGCCGCTACTTCTAAGTTTGAACCGTACCGATTCGCACCATCCAGCTGTCCCTGCGTTATTAAGAGTAGTGTATGAGAAACAGGGACGTCCGGATTTAAGCCGGAAAGAACAATGAATACGGAGCGCAGGCTTCCAGCCTGCCTGGTTATCTTTCTACTTTTTTTGCTTGCCTTCTCTGACTCAGAAGCTCAGGTAAAAGAAGAATCGGTTATTGGCGCAGTAGATGTCGTAACCGAAGTTCGTCTGGGACGATTCTGGAAGGACTTAGCTCTAAAAGAAAGAGGCTTGAAAATATCCAGCAATTCTTCTTATCAGGAGCTGGTTCAGCGTATAGCAAACAGGATTTTGCGCGCGGTCAATGAGCGACCTGATCTCGATGAATGGAGTTTCACCGTTGTTGAAGACACTTTTCCGAATGCTTCCACTTTCCCGGGTGGTCAGATACTTGTAACGTCCGGAATGATTGAAATTGTAACAAAGAATGGTGTTGTAGATGAGGAAATGGTGGCCGGGGTTATGGGACATGAAATCGCCCATGCAAATCTGCGTCACAGCATTAAAGGGCTGCAAACATCAGGATCCCTGCAATGGCTCATCAATCGAATGGATAAACTGGAGAAGGACAAATCTCCTGGTAAAGAGGAATCCAACGCCGAGCAAGCGAAGCTGGAAACAGAAACATTTCTCGAATTAGGACGCGCGCGATTCAGTCGAATCCACGAGTTCGAAGCGGATGCTTACGGCGCCTTCTATGCAGCTGTAGCGGGATACCATTACTCAGGGGCAATCCGCTACAGCGAGTTGATGATCGCAAAAGGATACGACTACCCCATGCACGACTACTGGACTCCTAGAAAAACCGTCAGGGGACTTCGCTTTACAGACCACCCCACTGAAGTCGAACGGATAGAGCATATGAAATCGTATGCGAGCTCCCTGATGAATGTTGCCTCTGAGTTCGATTGGGGTTACGAAATGCTTCTGGCCCGGAACTACGATAAAGCAATTCTTTGCTTCAAGGACGTAACGCTGAAATATCCACTGAGTTATCAAGCATGGAACAATCTGGGTAAGGCATATCACATGAAGTATTTGGAACAGCAGGATCCGAAATTCGAAAAGTTTCAAGTTGATCTTGCCGACTACTTCGTGAATCTGCGCGAACGGTTGCGTGATCCAAACCTTCTGACGCGTGCTCTCGATTGTTATAGAAAGGCACTGAGCATCAATCCGGCCGAACCGAATGTTAAAAATAATCTTGCAGTGGCTCTTGTTCACACGGGCCAGACGCAAGATCTGGAAGAAGCCGAAGACATTTTGACCCGTTTGCTCAAACGGGATCCCTCCAGCGCGCGATACGCAAATCATATGGCAATCGTTCATTACAAGAAAAACGAAAAGGAGCAGGCAGAAGCACTATTCAGCAAAGCAGCTTCTTCCCTGCCGGCTGCTTCTTACAATCTGGCAGTGGTGCAGATGGAAAATGGAAAACAGGAGAACGCTTTTTCAGGCTTCAGCAGGTACTTGCTGACGGACAATAAGAGTGGATGGGCAGAGTTTGCAAGGCAAACGCTTCAGCAACACAAACAGCCTATCCCTGATGCGCCACAGTCACCTCAAATCAAAGGTCTATTTGGAGTAGCGCCTGGAAACCGGCGAGACCTGGTTACGGCAGCACTCGGGGAGCCGGATCGAACCGATAAAATCTCTACAAGCGCCGGTGACAACGGACAGCGTTTCTGGTATCCGAGTCTCGGAGTAGATGTTGTGTTGCTCGAAGGACGAGTTCAAAGCATCAATCTAAGCGAGATTGAAGCTTCAGCAGTTGCGCACATACCGGATGCTAAAGCGCTGAAGCAACCGCAACCGGAGTTTCTCGGCATTGAGATCGGTGATAGCGAAACGCGGCTAAAAGAAAAATTTGGAACGCTTCTGATCCCTGGAGATGCGTCACGCCGAGTCGGCAAGACTTATTCGTATACCGATGGTAAATTGAAAGTAGATTTTTTTGTCTATTTGTCAAAGGTAATGGGTATATCGCTTCAAAATTTGTAAGGGGGAAAAGAATGAAACGAAACTGGATTCTATTCTTTGTAACATTGCTGCTTTTGCCGGCGGTTGCTCGAAGCGCTGAAGATGATTGGATGAAAAAGGCTGGTCCAAAGGAACCGCTGCAATCGATGCGGTCCTCTTCTTCGCGAAGTGCTGATGCACCAAAACCAGCTACGAACGTTGATCCATTCGGTGGGGTTGTGGACGTTCACGATTTCTACAAAGTCGGCGAAGTTCGTCTTGTAATGGACTTCTCTTCATACTACTCCGCCGTTTATCCTCAAGTAAAAGAGCGACTCGCGGAACATCGAGAGCTTTTGAAAAACGCAAAAATATCTGACGCAACACTTGGTAAATATGATCAGCTTACTGCTGTGCTGCTGACTCTTCCCTTTGAAAAAGGCTATGATCTCTGGCCCGAGGAAGCGAAACAAAAATGGCTGAACGATCCGAGTTGGAATAACTTTTTCAATGCTCTAAAAGACGAGCTCGTAAATAACATCTATTACTGGCTGGGGTATCATGCGATGAACCTTGCCTGGTCCTTACCACGAGTTATGTCCGGAGATACTCTTTCTCAAGCCGCATTATCCAAATTGACGGGGGCTGCAACTGACTATGCCTGGATCATGGGAGAAGCAGGTTTCTCAACTTTTACTCCGGAAGTGCAAACGGCCATTAAAACGATTGGAAGCATGAAAGGAAAATCCGATCCCGATGATCCTTTCTCGAAGGCCCTGGATGTTAAAGATGCAGAACAAATGAAACAAGCGGCAATATCCATTCGAAAGGCAGTACAGGACAAGAAACTCGTCTCCTGATTTTTATTCGCATGCGGGGACTCTTTTACCTTCTGTTTGCGGCCGTCTCT
>JAKEFK010000145.1 GCA_022616075.1 bacterium | reverse complement strand
TGCAGCTGATAAGCCCAGTTGGCTTCCTGGGCCAAGGCATGCAACTCAAATGTCAACTGATCGGCGTCGACATCCTTTCGAATTTCCAGCATTTTCTGGGCCGCACGGATCTCTTCGCGTATCGCGTCATACCACTGGAGAGTCAACTCTGCGATTCGGTCCCGTACGCGTCCGGGACGGCTGTCAAACTCGGCAGATGCCGCTGCAAAAAGCAACCTCCGCGAAAGACAATTCGTTCCACATAATTGAGCCACTCCAGCAACATCCGGTATAACCGCGGTAATCCTGCATCCTCCCGATCTGCCGGCGCAACAATTTCGCGGATGAAGATTTCACGTGCCCATTCAAGTGTCGCCAGTTGAAGCTCCAGTTTGGATCCGAAATGTGCAAACAATCCGCTTTTGCTCATTCGCAACTCAGACGCCAAGCGTCCTATAGTGAGTCCTTCCAAACCTTCAGCAGAAGCAAGATCTACAGCTGCCGCCAAAATCGTCGATCTTGTAGCCGATCCGGCTACTGATTTGCTGTCGAGGTTCACGTTGTGCTCCTCCTACTTCATATAGCACGAACGTTCGTATATTATAGAACGAACGTTCGTTTGTCAAAGAGTCAACCTCCCATCAACGCAAACGATCCCTTGAACAGCCAGACCTTTTAGACGACTGCGCTTCACGAGGCATCCGACTCAATCCAATAAATCAATCATTCAGCGTCTCAAAAGGCAACTAATCTTACATGGGTAGGATCATGACGACATCCCGAGTGCCCATAAAAGAAATTTAGAAAGAAAGCGCTGGATCGGGAAGAAAAAGTCGATCGAAGTTGTCTTTATTAGAGAATGGAAGAAAATTCGCGACACCTTCGTCTGATATCCGCAGGCGAAGATCAATCAAAATTCGAGGATCTTCTCGTAAGGAATTTCCATAGTCTCTATTCCTTTGCGCTGCGATTAACGGGCTCAAAGGATGAAGCCGAAGAATTGGTCCAGGAAACCAGCGTGAAAGGTTACGTAGCTTATCCCAACCTTAGAGAGAAGTCGAAAGTAAAGCAATGGCTTTTGAAAATCTTGCTGAACTCTTACAGAAATAGAGTAAAGAAACGAAAGCGTCAAGACAACATCCTTGACGTCGAACTAACCGAGGATCTGATCAGTTCAGCATCTGTTGGGGCTTATGATCAAGGAAAAGTTTTCGGTCAGTTGCCGGACAAAGAAATTGAAGAAGCTCTCGGCAAGCTTCCTTCGGCTTTCCGCCTGGTGATCTTGCTTGCAGATGTAGAAGGACTGAGTTACCAGGAAATTGCGGAAATGCTCCACTGTTCCGCGGGGACGGTCGCTTCACGACTCTTCCGGGCGCGTCAGTTGTTGCGCGAGTACCTGGAGGATTACGCCAAGCGATGGGGATTGCTCTAGGATGGGGGTGATGATGACCTGCTTAACGGCGCGAAAAACGCTGATTCAATTGGAGGCAGGAATCGTTTCTCAGCGAGATGCGATTGCTGCAAAGGAACATTGCCGATTGTGTCTGGAGTGCCGGCAAATCCTGGAACAGGAAGAGGATTTCCGGAGAATTCTTCACGACAGGATCAGGGAAAAACCTGCACCGAACTCGCTGCGCGAAATGATATTGTCGGTCCTTGCAGCCGATAGAAAACATGCAGAAAAGGCGTCAACGGAGAAAAGACTCCATGAAAGAAAATCTCTTATCCTCGCGGTGACAGGGGTACTGGCCATCGTGGCGCTATCGGCAGGCTATTTTTTGCTGTCTCAGAAGAAAGCAGCCTCTTATGCTCCCATTGTTGAAACCCTGGTGCAGGAGCATGTCTCCAGCAAGTTGAAAGAGCATCCTTTCGATCTGCAGACTGCAGATGTCGGACTGCTGGAAAGATGGTTTGCAGAACGTGTTGACTTTGCCGTGCGGTTGCCCAGGTTGAAAGATACGATTTTGGTGGGTGGCCAACTATGCATCATAGCTGGAAAGCGCACGGTTTCACTTTCTCTCAAAAAAGAGAGCATTCCAATCTCGCTCTACATTATGGATAGTGACATTATGGATTTGTCTTCATTACAGGAAGCTTCACATCAAGGTGGCAAGCACTTTTATAAGGGAGACGGAAAGGGTTGCAACCTTATTCTCTGGGAGGAAAGGGGCCTTATTTATGGACTCGTTTCAGATATGGACGAAAAGGATCTTATAGGTCTGGTGACACAATCCTAGTGTGGAGAAACCAATGAACAGTAGGAGTAAGATACTCATGATACTGGTGATGATTTCTGGTTTGGTCCTTGTAGGTCAATTTGCACTGGGACCCAGAGAAGTAACCCCGGAATTCTCCGGAGCAAAGTCGCCCGAGCTGCCCGCTTCCACCGATTCGGGATCATCTGATGCGGAAGCTGCAAGCATAAAAGCCGACATTGCGCGAAAGCTCGCAGAAGGCAAGAAGCCGAACCGGCTGATCAAGGAAAAAAGTCCGTATCTCCTTCAGCACGCATTCAATCCCGTGGACTGGTACCCGTGGGGAGACGAAGCTTTTGAGAAAGCGCGGAAGGAGGACAAGCCGATCTTCCTGTCCGTGGGTTATTCCACCTGCTATTGGTGCCACGTTATGGAACGCGAAGTCTTTGAAAATGAAGAGATTGCAAAACTGATGAATGACTATGTGGTTAGCATCAAAGTAGATCGGGAGGAACGGCCGGATGTGGACCGCGTTTACATGGCAGCGGTTCAAGCGATGACCGGAAGCGGCGGCTGGCCGATGTCGCTGTTCCTCACTCCCGACCTCAAACCTTTTTTCGGCGGGACCTACATTCCACCGACTGCCGATTACGGACGGCCCGCGTTCCCGGACCTGGTCACGAAAATTCATGAAGTCTGGTCTGCCGATCGAAAGAAAATTACAGAGTCCAGCAGCCAGATCGGCGCCTATTTGCAGAAGATTTCATCGCCGAACATCCAGGCAACCAAAGTTGGAAAGCCGGCGCTCGATCAGGCCTTTCAGACCTTCGTAAGCAGCTATGACTCTACAAACGCCGGGTTTGGCTCTGCGCCGAAGTTTCCGCGACCTGTTGGCTTCAATTTCCTTTTGCGCTATTACAGTAGAACCGGCCAGAAAAAAGCTTTGGAAATGGCACTCGAAACACTCAGAAGAATGGCAAACGGCGGAATGTACGATCATATTGGAGGCGGATTCCATCGCTACTCCACAGACGAACTCTGGCATGTCCCTCATTTTGAAAAAATGTTGTATGACCAGGCGCAGTTGGCGATCTCGTATCTCGAAGCGTACCAGATCACTCATGATCCATTTTTCGCAAATGTTGCACGCGATATCTTCGCCTACGTGAAGCGCGATATGACGCACAAGGAAGGAGGCTTTTATTCGGCAGAAGACGCCGAAAGCGCTCCGGATCCTTCCAAGCTCGATGAGAAAGAAGAGGGAGCTTTTTACACATGGACCAAAAAAGAGATTGACGGGCTTCTATCTCCGGAAGAAGCGAAAGTCTTTGACTACTGCCACGGAGTGGAAGAGAAGAGCAATGTCGCACGCGATCCGCAGCAGGAGTTTGTGGGGGAGAACATCTTGTATGTTCCCCATTCCGCTGAACAGACTGCCAGGCAATTCGATCTGACATCGCCGCAAATTGAAAAAATTCTGGCAAGCGCAAGACAGAAATTGTTTCAGCAAAGGGAGAGACGTCCTCATCCTCATTTGGACGACAAGATCTTAACTTCGTGGAACGGACTCATGATTTCTGCATTCGCCCGCGCCTCTCAAGTCCTGCAAGATGAACAATACCGGAAGGGCGCGGAGGTAGCAGCCCAATTCATTCTGGATAGGCTTTATGATCCCCAAAAGAATGAGCTGCTCCATCGCTATCGGGACGGCGAGGCGCGATTCGATGCGCATCTGGAGGATTACGCCTATTTTGTTCAAGGACTTCTGGACCTGTATGAAAGCACCTTCAATATTCATTGGTTGAAAACAGCCATCGCCCTGACTGAGGACCAAAATCGGCTGTTTTACGATTCGACTAGCGGCGGCTTTTACGACATCTCCGGAACCGACAAATCGATCCTGATCCGGACCAAGGAGTGGTACGATGGCGCCGAACCCACAGGCAATTCGATTGCAATTCTCAACTTGCTGCGTCTTGCACAAATGACCGGAAATCAGAAGTACCAAACCATGGCTGGACAATCGCTGGCCTATTTCGGCCAACGGTTGGCGCAAAGCGGAGAGGCGGTTCCGCAGTTTTTGGTGGCTCTTGATTTCAGCTTATCCAAGCCCAAGCAAATCATTATTGCCGGCAAATCCGATGATCCGCATACCTGGGAATTGCTGCAGGAAGTGCATTCGAAGTTCATTCCGAACAAGATCCTCTTGCTTGCAGATGGAGCGCAAGGCCAACAAACTCTAGCGTCCTACATACCCTTCATCAAGAACGTAACCATGATGAAAGGCAAAGCAACGGCCTATATCTGTGAAAATTATACCTGCAAACTTCCAACATCCGACCGTAAGACCGTTGCCAAGCTTTTGACAAATTAAGCAAAGAAAAATTAAGGAGGAAAATCAAAATGAAGAAAGTCATGAGTATTTTGCTTGCCACAACTGTCGCAGTGTTTTTTGCTGCGTTCGCATTGGCACAGGAAGAACATCCGGAAAAGAAAGAACACCCGAAATCTGAGCACCCTGCTAAGAAGGTAACGATAGCGGACATCGATAAGTCAATAACCACAGCCATTCAGGATCAGGCTAAAGCAGACGGAATGTTCCATGTTAAAGACGCTGTATTGGATAAGACGTGGGACCTGACACTGGTAAAAGTGCACAAGGACAAGCTTACAGCTTTAGATGATTCAAATTACTTCGCGTGCGTGGATTTCAAGGCAAAAGACGGAACAATGGCGGACGTAGACTTCTTCCTGAAAAGTCAGGATGGAAAACTGAAAGTTACCGACACGAGCGTGCATAAGGTAAACGGTGTGGCCCGGTACGCGTACCAGGAAAAGAACGGCTTCTGGGTACGTGTTGAAAACCCGAAGTCCACGGAATAGCTACTTTTAAATTCTTTAGAAAGAACGCGAACACAGTAAAAAGTAAAGTAAAGAGTGGAGCTATGCGTATTTTCCTAGTGTCTACAATATTAGTAATATTGGTTTTGAGCGTTGTTCTGGACTCGCGCGACAAAGAAGATCCGGCTCATAGAACGATTCAGGCTACGTATACCGCGAACGTCGAGCCGATTCCGCAAAATACAGAAAGTCTTCGGGTTTGGGTTCCCGTCCCCAGCGAGACATCTTACCAGTCTATCAAGGCTCTCCAGATTAAAAGCCCGTATCCGGCGCATCTTCGCCACGATCCAGAATTTGGAAACACATATTTATATCTGGAAGTTCCGGAACCGCGGTTGGATACACTGACCATTCAAGCAAAGTTCCAGGTAGACCGAAGGAAGGTTACCAATAAAATACTAGACTCCGCGGATGGTTGGGACGAGGCTCCGGCGCCCTTGAGCCAGTTCTTGCGTGCGGAACGGTTGGTCACTCTGTCTCCTCGCATACGGGCCCTTGCTGCGAAGATTACTGAGGGAATGAACACTGTGGAGGCGAAAACAAAAGCGATCTATGATTACGTGCTCCGGAATGTAACGTATGATAAGTCTGTGCCCGGCTGGGGGAACGGCGACACGGAAAGGGTGTGCATCGTGGGCAAGGGGAATTGCACGGATTTCCATTCGTTGTTTATTTCCCTGGCTCGAGCTTCCGGAATCCCGGCACGGTTCATCATTGGGTTCCCGGTCCCCGAACCAGTCCAAGGGACCGTCGCTGGATATCATTGCTGGGCCGAGTTCTATCTTGCGGGACATGGTTGGGTACCGGTGGATCCTTCCGATGCCTCAAAATCAAATGATTCTGCCAGACGAAACTATTTATTCGGCAACCTTGACCCGGATCGGATTCAGTTTACTGTAGGAAGAGATATCCGATTGGATCCCCTCCAGTCCGGCGAACCCTTGAACTATTTCATCTATCCCTACGCAGAAGCAGACGGGAAACCAATTACGTCCACAAGGATGCAATTGGATTATGTCAATCTCCCGCAGCTTCCTAAATACAACTAAGCATGAAACGGAATTCGTTGTGGAACTCACCTCCTTTCTTGATTGCGTGTGTATTGATACTGATCAGCATCATTTATATTCCGGAAGTTTCGTCTGTTGACGGTGTTTCGCCTACAGCCGAAGACGACCGAGCAAACGCAGCTCACTACTGGCCTCAGTGGCGAGGCCCCCTAGGTATTGGCGTCGCGCCATCTGCCGACCCTCCTTTGGAATGGAGCGAAAAGAAGAATATCCGTTGGAAAGTGAAACTCCCGGGCAAAGGGCACTCCACACCAGTCATCTGGGGCGATCGCATTTTCCTTACCGCAGCGATACCTTATGGTGACCCCATAAGCCCGCGTTTTACCCGTCCGGGATCTCACGATGATTTAGCGTTGGTTACTCGGCAGAGGTTCGTAGTCTTGGCTGTCAACCGCCGCGACGGCAAGATCCTTTGGCAGCGAACGGTACGCGAAGATACCCCATTCGAGGGAGGTCACTACAGCGGAAGTTTTGCATCCGCTTCCGCAGTAACGGATGGCCGGCACGTGTATGCCTTCTTCGGTTCCTACGGTCTTTATTGTCTTGACCTGGAGGGTAAACTGAAGTGGCAAACAGACCTCGGCGACATGCATACGCTGCACGGTCACGGCGAAGGCAGTTCTCCTGCGCTCTACAGCGACACTTTGATCGTCAATTGGGATCATGAGGGATCTTCATTCGTGATCGCCCTGGACAAACGTACCGGCAAACAGCGCTGGAAGATGTCGCGGGATGAGATCACATCATGGTCTACTCCGCTTGTGATCGAACAGAACGGTAGGCCACAAGTCATCATCAGCGCAACCAATCGCATCCGCGGCTACGATCTAGCGAGCGGTCGGCTCATCTGGGAATGCGGTGGGCTATCGCACAACGTTATTGCATCCCCGGTGGCCGCAAGGGGTATTGTCTACGCCGGCTCGAGTTATGAAAAGCGGGCAATGCTGGCCATACGCCTTGATGGCGCCAAAGGTGATATTACCGGTACGAAGCAAATTGTCTGGTCCCGAGATCGGGACACTCCGTATGTGCCCTCGCTGCTTCTTTATAACGACAAGCTGTATTTCCTCAAACACTACCAGGGGATTCTTTCCTGCCTGAAGGCAAAAACCGGCGACACGATCTACGGTCCGGTTCGGTTGCCGGGCATCTACAACGTCTACTCCTCGCCTGTAGGCGCCGCGGGTCGTGTGTACATTACTTCTATGGAAGGATCCACGATCGTTCTAAAACACGGCGCCAAACCGGAGGTCCTGGCTCTGAACGTACTCGATGACAACTTTAACGCTTCGCCGGCTCTAGTAGGAAATGAATTGTTTCTCCGGGGTGAGCAGTATCTTTACTGCATCGCGGGAAAGTGAGAACACATGGTATTGGAAAACTCAAATAACAAATTACAAATTTCAATAAATTCAAAACCACAAAGCTCAAATTCCGAACAGCTCGCACTGACCGGTTTGGACATTTGAATCTGGTATTTGGAACTTATTTGGAATTTCGGATTTGGTATTTGGAAATTATCCTCAAAAAGATTACGCTTTCTTCTCTTTTATTACTTCTAATTGCGTCGTTTATCACCGCTCAAGATGTTCCGACCAGCGCCTCCAAGGTGAAAGTCTCAACGACCGTGTCCAAAGATAAGGTCAGTCCGGGAGATAAGTTTGATGCAAAGGTAGTCCTGGAGATCCAGCAAGACTGGCATGTGAACGCTCATGTTCCGACGTTTGAATACCTGCTCGGTACTGACCTTAAGTTGATGCCGAAGGAAGGAATTGAAATAGCGGATACGCGTTATCCTGAGGCAAAAAAGCTAAAGTTCGCGTTTTCGCCCGACATTCTCGACGTCTACAGTGATCGAGTAGAAATTGTGACTGCGCTAAAAATTCTAGAGAACGCGCCTTCCGGCAAGCAGTCGATGGCCGGCAAGCTGCGAATCCAGGCCTGTAACGATCAAGTGTGCCTCGCCCCTTCAACGGTCGATGTGCAGATCCCGGTTGAAGTGACTCGCTCCAACGCCTCTACGGATGTCAGTACAACCGCAGCCAGCGACCCTACTAATAACGTAGTATATTTTTCTTCCTTGGATAATGAGGTTTCCTCCCTCTTTGACACGAAGGGGACGCTGCTGGGCTTTCTTGGCATCTTTCTGATCGGTCTGGCGCTCAACTTGACCCCGTGTGTGTATCCGATGCTCTCGGTCACTGTGTCGTTGTTCGGAGGGCAGACGGATACTCACATGCACCGTGTATTCCTGAAGGCGTCTATTTATGTGCTCGGAATCGCTACGATGTATAGCGTCTTAGGTGTTGTTGCAGCATTGAGCGGTGGCCTGTTCGGATCGCTCCTGCAGAGTCCCTGGGTGTTGACCGGGATTGCCGTTTTGTTGTTTGCGCTCGCTCTAAGCATGTTCGGTCTGTATGAATTGCGAATGCCATCCTTTCTTGTTGATCGATTGGGCCACGCGTCAACTTCTCGTGGCACAGCAGCCGTTGGTATTTACTTTTCCGGCCTGGCAGTGGGCATATTTGCAGCCCCCTGCATAGGTCCGCCGATCATTGCGCTGCTTGCGTATGTCGGGGCTAAGGGAAACGTGGCTTTCGGATTCTGGGCGTTCTTCATTCTATCACTGGGGCTCGGTGCTCCTTATTTACTGCTGGGAACTTTTTCTGGACTTTTAAAGCGGCTGCCGAAATCCGGAGTATGGATGGTTTGGGTGAAAAAAGTGTTTGGAGTCTTGCTCCTGGGCGTAGGTCTGTTCTACCTGGGCCTTGCTTTATTGCCGAAGTTTTCTATCTATGTCCTTCCGCTCGCACTTCTCGTTGGCGGGATTTACCTCGGTTTTCTGGAAAAGTCCGGAAAAGGCCGAAAGACTTTTCAAAGGATTCAGTGGGCGATTGGTGGAACCGCAGTCATTCTTGCTGCCCTATCTGTCTTGTGGCTGCGAAAACCGGAGATCCATTGGCAACCTTACTCTTTGGATAAGCTGCAGCAGGCGCTTTTGCAGAATCAGCCGGTAATGATGGACTTTTATGCCGACTGGTGCATTCCTTGTCTCGAGCTGGACCATCGAACTTTCACGGATCCGCAGGTAATTGCTGCGTCTGAAGGTTATGTCAAGCTGAAGGTGGATTTTACCCAGTACGATTCGCCGGATGCCCAGGCGCTGCAGCAACAATTCAACATCATGGGTGTTCCTACCATATTGTTTCTTGGACCGAACGGGCGCGAAACAGTCCGAATTACAGGCTTCCTTCCTCCGGATGAATTTCTTTTGCGGATGACTACTTTACTTTCGGAGAAGACTACCGAATGACAGATCAGGTAAGCGTATCACGGAACAGGCCGTGTCCTTGTGGCTCAGGAAAGAAATACAAACACTGCTGTGAATTGCGCAGGAAGACACAGCAGGCGGCAAAGCAGCGCTTCAAAAAGATCTGGAAAGTATCGGCAGTGGTTGCAGGATTGCTGTTGGTCCTGTACGGAATATATCAGATACCTGCAGGCAACCGGAATCCGAGCACTCCTTTCTACGCGGTTGCGGATCTTAAGGAAATCGATTTTTCGAAACTGCCCGGTGAAAAGACAGAAAAAATATTGAAAAAGATTAATTCGGAGTTCTGCACGTGCGGATGCCGCTTGACGCTGGCACAGTGCGTTGCCACAGACAAGACTTGCCCGATTCGAAGCGGAAACATCTCTCTAATCCAGAATCTTGTATCGAGAGAAGGCGGATGAGAAGGAAACTACTTACGATGCTGGCTATCATCG
>JAKEFK010000144.1 GCA_022616075.1 bacterium | reverse complement strand
TCGGGACGAAGTGATGGAGGTTCACTATGAAAAGAATCCTGAGCATCGTAGAAACAGCATACCGGGCAACGATTGAAGAACAGGATGACACGGTGTTGTGGTTCAATCATGCTGTCAAGAATTCCGGAGCAGACGTTTCCATTCTTCTAGCGTGTAATGCCGTGAACTATGCAGTGCCGGGCACAAATCTGAAGCCGCAGCTCTGGGAGTCGTCAGTGAATTGCGTCCTCCGCGAATCGATCAGGACCTTGCCAAAATGATCGCGAAGGGAATCCCTGTTTACGTTGTGGAAGAAGATGCATGGGAGCGTGGTCTCTCGGAAATCGAATTGCTCTCAGGGGTGCAGAAAATCAGCCGCGAGGACCTCCCGCACCTGTTCGATCAGTACAACCAAATCTGGCACTGGTGAGAGCGACCCACCCTTCTAATTCTGACTTTTACTTTGGAGGAGCATCGTCCGGCTTCTTCTCAGGGAGTTTGATTTCGCCTGAAAATTCAATCGCATTTTCCTTCGGTTTCGGTGGGGGCTGGCCGGGTTTCAAATCCTCCACTGAATACTCGTCCAACTTGTCGATGTTTGCTTGTTGCAAGGGCACGGCCGGGTCGCAAGTCAACTTTTCATTGGGGTTTGCGATTGTATACTTCACTAACGTGTATTTTCGTATCGTAGGCTCCTGAACGAGCGTATAGGTAGTGATTGTAGTGGCTTTGGCTCTTTTAGCTAGCTCCCCGCTCTCAGCCGGGGCAGCAGGCAGCTTCAGCACTTTTGAAAGCGCGGGGCTGATCGGTAAAAAGCCCAACAACGTTTCGACAGTCTTGCTATCGATCGTCGCTGTGGCATTCGTCAGCGTTTGATCGGCGCTGAGTGTGAAATTAGCCGAAGCGGTGCCGATCCAAGGATAGTTCGCATTGATGTAGTGAGGAGAAGCATAATCGATGTAAGGTTCGATCTTCGTTGAATTCGATGCGGTGAGAATCCGTTCTGGACATTCCCCAGGATTCGCCGCGACATGTTTTACGTTGTCCCAGAGTTTTAAAACTACCTTGTCATCCCCAGCAACATCTTTTCCATCCAAATAAGCCCGCAATTCGCTCACGCTCTTGTTCCTGAATTGGCATTCATCCAATATAACCGATTCGGGAAGTGATTCTGAGGTGCACTCAAGGGTCGAACTCTCAGTGGATTGCATGCAACGAAATCCAGTGGGCGAGGATTTGTCAAGTAATTGCTCAAAAGCTTGCAATTGCTGCATCTCCTGGCTGCTAAGGCCCTGGAGGACTACCTTCGTGCGTTTTACCAGCGTGAGGGTATACTTAGGTTCCAATTTAATCGTCTGTTGCTTACACCTTCCTTTTTTTATGTAAAAAGGGACACCCGCCAAATCGACATCTTTAGTTGGAGTGAATTGGTGTTCCTTTACGTGTAACACGCTGCCGCATCCAGTACCACCAAGAAGGATCACCAAAGTCAAGATAGCCGCTAATTTTCTTGTCGAAGTCCGATCATTTAACATTCACCACCCCTCGCTTAAGCGTTAGTAAACAGCCTATCATAGAAACTTTCCTGATCACGTTGGTTGCGCGTTGCAAACGGGAACCCACAGGTAAGGGTTTGGCCGGCGAGGTACTTGCGAATGTCTTTTGCGTTTTTCAGGAAGGCCGGATGCGGGCCTTCTCCGGACGGAGGCCCGCTTTTTGCGCGCGCCGCATCTTCATCGGTAATGACGGCAACGCCTGTTAAGACGCGGCAGGTTTCGCGCACCGGCACCCTCGCAAAACGGGATCCCTCATAGTATCCAGAATCGCGAAAGACAAAGTATTCTTCCTGCTTCCCCATCTCATTTTTGTAGAACCGCAGACCGGCCAACACCATCGCATGAGGATTGGTCCTGAAAACCTTCTTGAAGTCTTGATTTTCACGAACACTTCCCTGCAGCCGTTGAAACTTTGTTCGAACCGCCATCGACACCTTTTCCAGCTCGTTCTTCATTGGCTCCCGGCTGAGAATCTCTTCTCCGGCCATTTCCGCTGAATAAATTTGTGTTGGAATCGCCAGAACGGTGAATGTCAGCCTTTTCATATACCCTCCGGTCTATGAGGCAATGAATCAGGCTGATCAGCCTTTCCAACGATCGATCGCGGCACTGAATCTGCCTTCCAAATTCAGCGCAACAATCGCTATCGCAATACGCGTGCCACAGAAACTGCCGACGAAGCAGATCACTGAAGACCCGGCAATTCACATCATTTGCGATGATGAAAGAATCAGATTCGATGGAAACAACCTGTTCTGCAGATCCTGTATACTGAATCAGCTTATGAACCCGCGAATCGTAGCCCTGAGCGGGCCATTGAAGGGATCCAGCATTGAGGTAACGGGTGAGTTGTCGATTGGACGCGAAAGTTCCAATTCTGCCAGTGTAATGGATCCGTCTGTTTCCCGGCGGCACAGCATCCTGAAACAGGACGGAGACCATTTTGTGATTGTGGATCTGAACAGCAGGAATGGAACAGTCGTGAACGGCCTGCCGGTCAAAGAAAGAATCCTTCAAAATGAGGATCGAATTTCCGTCGGTGTTTCCACCTTTCTGTTTATAACTGAAGAAGCGGATCATTCAACCGGGGATGCTGTTGATGAGCCGCAAGACCTTGTTATCCTGCCCACAGCCCATTTGAAAATGGAAGATGCAATCTATCTGCGGCCCGAAACGCTTCTTCAGACCGTTCCGCTCACGGAGCGAACTGTTCGCGTTCTGGACGCGTTCCTCAGAATCAGGCGCGTGATGCACACGATTTCAGGAACCAAAGAGTTCCACAGCAAGCTGATGGAGCTGCTTTTCGAAATTTTTCCGGCGCAGCAGGGCGCTATGGTTTTGCTGGATGATCAGCAACAGATCACTTCAACTTACGGATATGACAGGATGGAAGGGCCCAGCCAGATTGGCATCAGCCGGACCATCGTAGATCAGGTAATTCAACAACGGACAGCTCTTTTGAGCAACAACATTCAGGAAACCGGAAAACCGGCTGCGAAAAGTTTGCGGGATCTGAAAATCAATTCCTTGCTGGCCGTTCCTTTGATTCTATATGAACGGCTTCGCGGTGTTCTGTATCTTGGCACCACCAAAATCGACACGCATTTTAACGAAGACGATTTGCATTTAATCACTGCGATTGCGGGGGTTGCTGTTTTTGCGCTTGAGAATAATCAGAAGATCGAATGGCTGGAAAATGAAAATCATCGCTTGCGTGACGAAATCGAAATTGAACATAACATGATCGGTGAGTCAGCCATCATGCAGAAGATTTACCAGACGATTTCACGCGTTGCGCCTGCAGACTCAACGGTCCTGATTACAGGCGAGAGTGGAACCGGCAAGGAGCTTGTCGCGCATGCGATTCACAAGAATAGCTCGCGCGCAGCGAACCCGTTTATCGTGGTCAATTGCGCTGCACTCACGGAGACTCTACTCGAAAGTGAGCTTTTTGGACACGAGAAAGGAGCTTTTACCGGAGCCATTGCACAGAAAAAGGGGAAGCTGGAAGTTGCCGACAGCGGAACCGTATTTCTGGATGAAATTGGAGAAATGAACCAGACTCTTCAAAGCAAGCTTTTGCGCGTGTTGCAAGAACGGGAATTCGAACGAGTCGGCGGAACCAAACAGGTGCGAATTGATGTCCGGTTTACTGCCGCTACAAACCGAAATTTACAGGATGCCGTGAAAGAAGGCGCTTTCAGGCAAGATCTCTTTTACAGATTGAATGTGGTTTCCATCAGACTTCCTTCCTTGCGCGAACGACGTGAGGACATTCCACTACTGGCGATGTATTTTGCGTCAAAGTACGGAAACAAAACCAAAAGGGGAAAGATAGGAATCTCTACCGCGGCCCGCGAGATCTTGATGCGTTACGATTGGCCTGGCAACGTTCGTGAGCTGGAAAACGCGATCGAACGCGCTGTTGTGCTGGGCGGCACGGACATCATTTTGCCTGAAGATCTGCCAGAGTCGATTCTGGAAACCTCATCGATTCAGGAAGAAACCACGGGCACTTCATTCCATCAAGCAGTGAACGAAGCAAAAAGGGCGATCGTTCAGCGCGCCATCAGTCAGGCATCGGGAAATTACAGCGATGCCGCGAGATCGCTCGGTCTGCACCCGAACAATTTTCACAGACTACTCCGCAGTTTGAATCTCAAACCTTGAGCGAGAAGTCACATCCTCTGCGCTACCTCCAGCGATGAACACTTTTTTCTTCCTTTTGCGCATCTACAAAATGAGGCAGAAACAAAAATGGCCTTCAGGAGGAGAAGTGAAAAACATAACGAGTTGCTTCATTCTGATTTTTCTGGGATTGTTGTTGGCCGGACAGCGGGAGCCCAGGTCACAGCCGGCAATGGAATTTACAACGTAACTGTCTATGACCTAGTAGGCTCCGGCGGCGTTGGCGCCTACCGAGTCAAAACGGGAGCCAGTCATCCAGCGGGTGATGGTGTTGTTATATTTGTTTTCCAGTCCTTAGCTCCGGATGGGCCGTTCACGAATTCCTTTGTGCCTGCAAAAGACGCGATTTGAAAGCGAACATCATCACACACTTTCTTGTGGACTTTGATTCCGAATGTGCTGATCCCTGCGGTATCGAGTGCGAGCTAATTATCTTGTTTGTGCCTCGCTTCACTCTACTTAGCCCCGGCCTTTCGGAGCATCGCGAGAATCTCGGCATTTTTTGTGCTGTTCAAGAGCCATTCCGGCTCGTTCTTCAATTTATATCCTGACTTCAAAAGCAAGCGGACGTTTTCCACATTGTTTCCCATCGCCGCCACACTCAGAGTTGTGGCGCCACCTTTCGCTCTAACCTCAAGAACGGCCCCCATTTTTATCATGGTGTAAAAAGCGAGGCACCATTGTTAACTCCTCCTTCATTTCAGAACCTGAAACTTGTTTTTAAC
>JAKEFK010000143.1 GCA_022616075.1 bacterium | reverse complement strand
GAATGTGGGCATCGATGACTTTACGGCATTTTGGACAAATACTACGGGTAAACTCGTAGAATACATAATCCGCTTCTTTTTTCGTTTGCGCACCATAAGGAATTGTCAATTCTTGCATGATTCTCCAACACTCATTTAAATCAAGGTTTGCGTTATGTCCCCTAAGTCTCTTTAGGGTCGATCCTTCGTTTACAATTTTCCGTTTTTGTAATGACGCTTACAAAGTTCAGGCCGCCGCTTTTCCTTTGTTGAGCAGGATCGCAGCAGACTTCGCGTCTTCATCAGGAACGCCCAATCGCAGCAAGGCAAATCGGACGAGGTTCATCTCGGCTATATCACAGCACTTCGGGGGAACGTTGATGAGCACAGGGTTACAGCCCACACGAGGACAAACAACATTATCGTTATTTCCATTCTTTAGCACATGCGGACGGGCAAGCTCATCCCAGAATAGTGTACTGCCGCACTGAGTGCAGTAACTGATGACGTTCCTCCAACCCTCCGTCACGTCCCGCAATAATTTCGACGACATCGTATCACCTCCTCTACCTTTTCCATTCCTAATTTATTAGTTGCATTCTGTCGGTTCAAAGCTTAGTCACGCTTGGCCATTTCGGTGGCGCATGGACACTGATCCGGGAACCTCGGGCAGAAATCTCTTGAAGCAGCAGGGTCGGGTGGCGGCGGAATGGTTGTTGTCAGACGGAGCCAGAAAAGACAGAGCAAAAAGACGCCGAAAGCTACCCATTGTGTTACCGCAATGAGCGAGCCATCCGGAAGTTTCCAATGCAACCACATTAACATGATTCCTGCTCCAATCATCTCCCCGAAACGAATCCCAATCCCATCTACTAAAATTTTTACGGGGGATCTTTCCTCTTCTGTTAACGGCAGAAAGACCTGTTCCCAGAGTGATCGATGGATAGAGGCCTTTATTCCACCTTCGGTCAGCTTTAACAGAGATCGGGATAAGACGGCGGCCATGGTCCCGGCAAATGCAGAAACTCCGAGAAGCGCAAGCGGCAGGATCGCCAGGCCGGCTCGCAATCCAAATCTTGTCTGAATCCGGGGAGCCAGGAGGAGCTGAAGGAGCAACGAACTGAGATGGAGCAATGTATACAAAGTAGCAAAGAAGTCGGTTTTCCCCTTTATGCTGATGCTCGGATCTGTAGCCGTTATGAAAAATTGGAAATCAATCAAAACTGCCGCAAGCGCCGCTACCACTGAAATCAGCAAAAGTTTGTGAGTGTAAGGACTACGAAGTGCGGCGTAGATACTTGGGCGCTCTTTTCTTTGCGGAAGACTTTTAGCGGAACTCCTTTCTCCAGACCGAAGCCGAAAATATTGCAAGATTACAAGAACTGGGAGAAGGACAAGACCGCTCAGAAAAACAAGCCAATCCGGGTCAACGGATCGAGCCAGTGTCTTGGCCAACAGCCCGCCTAAAAGGCCCCCTGCGAGCGCCGCAGCTCCTATACGACTGAACTGCACGGCAGTTTCCGATTTCGGCGTCTCACGGAAATAATGTGTCGTGAGAAGCCAAAGACTGGCAAACAGCAATCCGTAGAGAGTTGGGATTGATGCAAAGAAAACGATCAAGACAGAGGAGGTAGCGGATCGGAGTGTTGTAGCAAAAAAAATCTGAACAGCGACGGTCAACAGCAAAAGAACGGATCGGGCAAGATGAGCGCCGAACAGTTCAATCAACTTAACATAAAAGTAAGCTGCTGGAAAAGTCGCTGCGGCAATGCTGAAATATGCAAACGGGAGGTTTTCCACACCCGCACTCTGGATGAACAGCGAATCGCGCCCGGTTTTTGCCAGCACAAAGGCCATCCCAAGAAGTGCTGTTAGAGTTGCCAGCAGGACAGTGGAATGACTTCGTTCCGGTGCGTCCATTCTCATGATGCTTCTTATGAATTAGACGCAATTCTGATGAGAACAATTTTTGCCTTTGTAGTTACTTTCACTGGATCGCGAGAAATCGGATATTCAACTCGGGTGTAATTTTCGCATCTTATGAACGCACTCAACCCATTTTCATTTTCTGTATTCACTCTCTGAACTCTGGAGGAGGTAGAAACAAGGAAGACTCGGGAGGTTGACTATCGCCGGTCAAGGAAAGCATCTCGTACCGGGTCGCACCGTTATCATACACACCCCAGGCAGGTACTCGGATGTTCCCAAATCGCTTCAACGGCCCAAGCGTGTATCGGTACTCGGTGGTCGCCTTAACAATGGGTTCCTTTCTTGCATTTAATATGACCCAACCGCCCAGATCACCTTTCGGTCCGTAGAATTCTAGCCTGCGGGTTCCCGGTATGTCCCCTTCCCCGGATCGAACTTCGTAGTAAGGGTCACCGACTGCGACAGCCCGGACCAGACGGTAGAAGTTGAAAGGAGCGCGTTGCAGATCACTTTCGAGCTCTTCTTTGCTGCCATATGCAAACTTGAGGTTGTTTACAGTCCAGCGTCTGCCTTCAGGACTATAGGCTCGTATCGCGTGATTGATTTCGCTTTTCCTGTCAGCCCGGGACCGCGGCCCGGTGAGATCAAGGATTTCATTCTCCACATAAGTATCCACTCTGTGCCATGGATACCACTCGTGTACAAAATGTAGACTCTTCAACTGGGCCCAGATAGCGCGTCCTCCCATCGCGTCCACCATCGCCAGAGCTTCAGCGATTGCCTCAGGCTCTCCACGGACACTGGTCGTTTTATCCTGTGCTAATCCAGTGAGGCACAGGACCAGAATCGCAGAAAGGGTCATGAACGATGCTCTCATTTTTCTCTCCTCTTTTCCGGTGTTGAATGTGAAGGAATTTGCAACGCCTTATCATCGACGCTATCGGGGAATGAAATTCCAGCCAGGGTGGCCAGCGTAGGCGCTACGTCGATGGTTCTTGCATGTTCGTTTGAAATGCCCGTCTTGATGGCTTCCCCATGAAGTGTCGCGTGTCCGTTAAAGGAGAGAGTCGCTGCATGGTCTACAACTGCCGGGTCAAAACGGAATCCCTTATCGAGAAGACGCCGAAACCCGTGTGCAAATGCGCGATCGTATTCCCGGAGGTAACTGGCTCTGAACTGATCGATCCCAATGAGATTGGCCAACCTGGGCTTCCGATCCTTATGACCCTCCGTCATGGCCGGCAACAGGGGCAGTCCGGCCAGGGGCAAAACAATGAGAACAACGTTTCTTTTCATCTCTTTCACCTT
>JAKEFK010000142.1 GCA_022616075.1 bacterium | reverse complement strand
GTCCGTGCAATCTTTCTTTGGCGATCTGGCGAAAATCGCAAAAAGATGATTCGGCAACAACGGCTTTCCATCGTTTCTCTGTTGCAACAGATTGAAGCAATATTGCGGCGCCCATGGATTCGCCCATTCCAAAAACTTCCTTGACGCTTTCATTTTCGATCAACCAATCAATCCACTCGTGTACATCCTCCACCTCTCGCACTCCGTAAGTCGCCGAATCGCCACCGCTGTTGCCATGCGCTCTAGAATCAGGTGAGAGAACGGAATAACCATGACGCAAGAATAGGTCGGCAAAAGGGAGCATGCCAGCGCGATTATCGGACTGACCGTGGAAAAGGACCACAACGCGGTCCGAATTTGATTTCTTAAAATACCATCCTCGCAAAGCTGCGTCTTTGTTTACGATTTCCGCGTCGATCAATGAAACTCCATTTCGCTTCGCAATGTTTTCCGCCCTTGCTCTGTCACGATCACATAAACGCTTCCTTTCGGGATGTAAGACGCCTTCTGCAATGTAGATGGATAATGCAATATGCGAAGCAATCAAAAACAGAAGGAAGATCAGGACCAGCTTTTTCATCTTACAAATAATTACGCCAAACGGTCAGGCTGCGTTCCTGGGCACTATAATAAGAAATGCCGATGGTACAAAAATCCATGAACGGTTTTGATTTTCTTCAAACGACTCGCGTGATTTTTGGTGTTAACTCGCTGGATCAACTCGGCGGTGTAGCCAAAGAACTAGGAGCGACACGCGCTTTGTTGGTGACTGATGCCGGAATTATCAACGCCGGCTACGCCGAACGGGCTCAGGACACATTACGCAAGGATTCGATTGAATCGGTTTTGTTTTCGGATGTGGATGAGAATCCAACGACAACGCAGGTGGAAGCCGGAGTGGAAGTCGCCAGGAAGATTGGCGGGATTGATCTGATTGTCGGATTAGGCGGTGGAAGTCCGATGGACTGCGCGAAGGGAATTAATGTTCTCCTGACCAACGGCGGCCGGATGGAAGATTACTGGGGATTCAACAAAGCGACAAAACCA
Organism: bacterium; assembly: GCA_022616075.1. Taxonomy (NCBI): domain Bacteria; species bacterium. The sequence goes on along the minus strand of JAKEFK010000142.1, from coordinate 49,115 downwards.
ATGTTACCTTCGATCGGGGTTCCGACAACTGCCGGTACGGGAAGCGAAGCTCAGTCCTATGCGTTGATTTCACAAAAAGGGACCCATACGAAAATGGCCTGTGGAGATGTCAAAGCGCGGTTCCGTGCGGTGATTCTGGATCCGGCGCTTACGGTCACGGCCCCCAAGGGCGTCACAGCTGTTTCCGGCATCGATGCGATTGCTCACGCAGTGGAGACTTATGTCACGAAAAACCGCAATCCACTCACCCAAATGTACTCCGCGGAAGCATGGCGGCTCTTGAGCCAAAACTTTGAAACCGTCCTGCAAGAACCCGTGAATGTGCCGGCACGAGCATCCATGCTGCTCGGAGCGCACTTTGCAGGCATCGCGATTGAATATTCCATGCTGGGAGCTGCTCATGCTTGCGCCAACCCACTGACCTCGCGGTATCGAATTGCTCACGGCGTTGCAGTGGGGCTCATGTTGCCTGCAGTGATCCGCTTCAATCAAGCCGAAGTTGCAAAAGAATACCGGCAATTATCGGACGACCTGCTCGAAACCATTTTGGAGCTAAAAAGGATCGCGAGTCTTCCACAAAAACTGAGCGAATTTCAAGTTGAAAGAAATGCTTTGCCGGAGCTTGCGCGTGATGCTGCAACACAATGGACCAGCAAACACAATCCCCGATCTCTCACCGAATCCGATTTTCTCGCCCTCTACGAAAGCACCTTTTAACCGCCAAGGCACCAAGAACGCCAACAAGATTAGACTAATTTTGAAGCTTGGCGTCTTGGCGTCTTGGCGGTTTCCTATCTACATGTACTGCGGGGCAGCCCGCATAGCAAATCGGGCATTTTAGCCCATCCTTGTGGACGAGACGCAGCAAAAGTGCGATGTTAAAATAGCTGAAAAATGCGTTGGAAATATTTGATCCTATTGATGTTTGCCCTCTGCTGGAATCTCCATGGCCAGGGGAGCGATTGGACTGCTTTTCGCGGTAATCCTCAGCAAACGGGCGTCAGTCCGGCAAACCTGCCGGAACATTTGGCGCCAGTCTGGACGTATTCACTGGAGGGAGGCATTGAAACTACGGCTGCCATCTCGGGAAACACGGTTTATGTCGGTTCACTGGACGGATCTTTCGTCGCAGTCGATCTTACTTCCGGAAAAGAGAAATGGAAGTACAAGGCTTCCGACGAAATCAAGTCCTCCCCGGCAGTCGACAAACAGACGGTCTATTTCGGCGACGAGAAAGGGACGTTTCACGCATTGGATGTGGCTTCAGGACAAAAGAGATTTACATTTCAAGCCGATGCTGGAATCACGGCTTCTCCGGTAATTTTTCAGGATCATATCCTGGTGGGCTCGTATGATCAGAATCTTTACTGTCTCAAGCCGGACGGAACAATTCATTGGAAGGTGGAAACCGAAGGATACATACATGGAACTCCCGCGATCTGGAATGGAAATGCGGTTATAGCCGGTTGTGATGGATTTTTGCGAGTGATTCAAATCTCAGATGGTGTGGAGAAACAAAAAATAAAGCTCGGCGCGTATGTTGGGGCGAGTCCCTCAATTTCGCAGGAGCGGTTGTTTGTTGGAACTTTCGGCAACACCGTTCTGGGCATCGATCTAAAGCAAGGAAAAGTTCTCTGGCAATATGAAAATCCGGACGCTCGTTTTCCTTTCTATTCATCCGCTGCGGTCACAGGAAATACCGTGTTTGTTGGAGGGCGCGACAAATTTTTCCATGCACTGAATGCCCAGACTGGCAAAGAAATCTGGAAATTTTCAGCAAAGTCGCGTGTGGAATCATCTCCCGTCATCAGCGGGAAAACAATTTATTTTGGCACCGTGGGCGGCCAGGTCTATGGCCTGGCCGCTGATTCTGGCAAGGTGGTGTGGCAATATGACGCCGCAGACGCGGTGCTCGCTTCACCCGCAATTGTGGAAGGCAAAATGGTAATCGGCACACAAGGCGGAACGCTCTATTGTTTTGGTCAAAGGAGCGTGTCATGACGGAAAAAGTGCTTCCCGAGCCCGCTACCTCGACTCTCACTTCCATGCAAACGGAAGTTGGTAGCGTTTTCGTCTCGAATTATCCACCCTATTCTTTCTGGAATTCCGCGCAATTGAGTGAGGCCGAACGCGTTCTAAACGAACCTCCCACCGAAAACACGCTCGGCCTGTACTTGCACATCCCCTTTTGTAGAAAACGCTGCAAGTTCTGCTATTTCCGCGTGTACACAGAAAAGAACAGCGATGAAGTGCAATCCTATCTGGATGCGCTGAGGAAAGAAGTGGATCTCTACAGTAAGCTTCCCTCAGTTGCGGGACGCACGCTGAAGTTCGTTTATTTTGGAGGAGGCACGCCCTCCTTTATCAGCGCAAACCACTTGAAGTCCCTGTCCAGACGATTGAAGGAATCGATTTCCTGGAAGGGATCGGAAGAAGTTACCTTTGAATGCGAACCTGGCACTTTAACGGAAACCAAATTGGAAGTCATTAAACAAATTGGAGTGACCCGGTTGAGCCTGGGCGTTGAAAGCTTCGATGATTTTGTACTGGAAGAGAATGGACGCGCTCATCGATCGAAGGAAATCTACAGGGTTATGCCCTGGATTCGGTCACTGAACTTCCAGCAACTGAACATAGACCTGATTGCCGGAATGTTGGGCGAAACGTGGGATACCTGGCGCGATGCAGTACAACGAACGATCGATCTGAGTCCCGACAGTGTCACGATCTACCAAATGGAACTTCCTTTCAACACAGTCTTTTCCCATGAGCTGGTTCGCGGCGATTTGCGGATTCCTCTTGCAAACTGGGATACAAAACGAGCCTGGCACGATTATGCTTTTGAACATCTGGTGAACAATGGTTACGTTCATTCCAGCGCATACACAATGGTGAAGGATAAGAATCACCGTTTTGTTTACCGCGATTCTGTCTGGCACGGAACCGACATGATCGGCACAGGAGTAGCTTCTTTTTCCCATATGAGTGGCGTTCATTTTCAGAACTTACCCGATTGGGATGGATATATGCAGAGTCTCGAATCCAACAAACTGCCGTTGCATCGAGCCTATCCAATAAGCAAGAGGGAACGTTTAATCCGGGAAGTTATTTTGCAGTTGAAATTGGGCGAGATCCGCACAGAATATTTTCAAAATAAATTTCATACTAACGTATTAGAAGAATTCCGGGAACCGCTGGAACAGCTTCAATCAAAGGGGTACTTAACCGTGCACAATCCGGACAGGATTCAGTTGACCCGAAGTGGGCTTTTGAGAGTGGATCAGCTGCTGCCGTTGTTTTATGACCCGCAGTTCAGGAATGCGCGGTACACCTAGGGAGGAGCCATGAAACTCTGTTTACAAAAAGCCAGGTACCTCGGCGTGCTGATGGTTTTGCTGTCCGCCAGTCTTCTTTACGCAGCCGATTGGCCGCAGTGGCGCGGCATCAACCGGGACGGGATTTCCAAAGAAACCGGCCTTCTAAAAACGTGGCCGCCGGCCGGACCCAAAACAATCTGGAAAACGGCTCTTGGAAATGGATACTCCGCTATCGCCGTTTCACAGGGGCGCATTTTCACGATGGCATCTGTTGGCGTAAACGAATACGCCTTATGTTTTGATGCGGCAACCGGGAAAGAAATCTGGCGTTTCAAAACGGATGCGACCTATCAAAGCGGTCAGGGAGATGGACCCCGTTCCACTCCCACAGTCGACGGCAACTGGGTCTACGTCCTTGGCGCCCAAAGCAAGCTTTACGCGCTCAATGGAAAAGATGGGAAAAAGATCTGGTTCCACGATTTGCACTCAGAATATGGAAGTGAAATACCGGGATGGGGTACTTCCACTTCTCCGCTAGTTGAAGGAGACCTGCTGCTCGTCGATATAGGTGGTAAAACAGGACATTCCATCGGCGCGTTCAACAAAAAATCGGGCGCGCTCGTATGGAAAACCCATACGGACAAACAAGGATATTCCTCTCCCATCGCGATCAATGCGAATGGAGCACGCCAGATTTTGTTTTTTACCGGAACCTCGCTGGTATCGGTTTCGCCAACAGGAACGGTGAACTGGAAATATCCGTGGCGCACGAGTTACTACGCCAACATCGCAACGCCCATCTTTATTGCGCCAGACAAAGTTTATCTTTCTACGGCGTATGACACAGGCGCGGCCGTTCTGAAACTTACGGATGGAAAGGACAAGCTTTCTTTTCAGGAACTCTGGAAAAGCAAGATCTCGCAAAACCATTTCAATAGTTCGGTGCTTCACAACGATCATATTTACGGTTTCGATCAAGCAATTCTTCAGTGTATTGAGGTAAATACGGGCAAAGAAAAATGGAAACAGAGCGGTTTTGGAAAAGGATCCCTCATCCTCGCGGAAGGCAATTTGATTGTTCTGGGGGAACGCGGTCAGCTCGCCCTGGTCGAAGCAACGCCTTCAGCGTACAAGGAGAAAAGCCGCATTCAAGCCATTGAGGGCAAGACGTGGACATCGCCCGCTCTAGCAAACGGCAAACTGTATTTGAGAAACGAAAAAGAAATGTTTTGCATGGATTTAACTGGTACTTTGTAACGCCCGCGTCCGCGGGCTGCCCGCCGGAGGCGGGCGTTACAGATGGAGAGGAAAATGCAAAAGAAGATCCTTTTTCTTTTAACTTGTTTTGTTACAGGAAATCTTTTTGCAGCACAATCACCTTTTTCAGGAGATTTAAAGGCTGGTTCTTATTCATCGGGTTTTCAAATCATTGAAAAATATGATTACGGCCGCCCTTATAAACGGAAAATGGATTATCACGGAAAGCTCGCATCCGGAGAACGCGCTCGTCCTTTACAGATCAACGTTTGGTATCCGGCAAAGTCAACTTCAAAAGCAGCAATGTCGCTTGCTGATTACATTCATCTGATTGCGACGGAAGATCTCAGCCCGCTGACGCAGGCCGGCAAAGAACAGAGTGAGAGACGCTTTCTCCAAGCGCGATGGTTTCAGGGAATGCCGGAAGACAAACTCAAAGAGCTCCTGAGCAAGCCGGCGAATGCCGTCCGCGATGCGGAACACGCTGAAGGGCGTTTTCCTCTCGTTGTCCTCGCGAATAGCGGAAGCCTTTCCTCGCCGCTCAGCCAGTTCGTTTTGGCGGAGTATCTCGCGAGCCATGGCTATGTCGTTGCGTCCGTGCCATCGCGAGGCGCTCAATCTCCCGGCTTGAGCTCACGCGAATCGGGTGTGCAGATGCAGGATCTGCAATTCCTGATCGGAGCACTTCACGACTACCCTTCCCTGGATCGAGATAAGCTGGCATTGATCGGCTTCGGGCTCGGAGGATTGAGCACAGCATTGCTAGCAATGCACAATACGGATGTCGATGCAATGATCAGTCTGGATAGCTTTCTTGGAAACAGATTCGGCTATTCATTGATCTTCCAAAATTCACTTTATAAACCAAACCAGTTCACAGTGCCGGTTCTGCACATCACAGCTCAGGAAACAAATGAAGATACAGATTACGCTTTCTTTGGAGCTACCAGGTTCTCTCCCGCTCAATACGTGAAATTAAAAGGCCTCACGCCACCCGATTTCAGCACAATTGGAATGATGAAAGCCATGCTTCCGCCGCCAAAAGAAGGGCCGGTTGCGGATACAAAACTCGGCTACCAGACCCTTTGCGCATATGTTCACCATTTCCTGAACGCAAATCTGAAAAAGGATGCCGCGAGCAGGGAGTTTTTGCAGAACAAGAGCGCCGGTGATTTCACGGTCGTTGAATTCAAAGAGGCAATAAAGACTCCACCAACAGAAGAACAGTTCATTCAAATTGTTATGCAGCAGGGAACGCAGAAAGCAGCTGAAATCCAGAAGGAGTTTTCTAACCTCGTTCCGGATTACAGGCTTTACGACCCGGATGTTCTATTTCCGATTGCTGCTGAATATGCGCAAGCGAAAAAAATCAACGAAGCAGTGGCGGTTTTGAATCTTTGTGTCGAAGCATTCCCCGATTACTGGGAATGTTATGACCAGATCGGCCGCATTCATATGAATAGCGGGAATAAGCAACTGGCAATTGAGAACTTAACCAAGTCGCTGGACTTGAATCCGGAGAATCCGGAATCTGCTGAAATGCTGAAAAAGTTAAAGGAATCCTAGGAGATTTTTATGAAGAAATATCTTGCAACAGCATTGTTCACCCTATTAGCATCCTTCGCATGGAATGCCGATTGGCCGCAATATCGAGGCATCAACCGGGATGGCATTTCGAAGGAGACAGCCATCGCCAAAACATGGCCGGAAGCCGGTCCGAAAGTTGTTTGGAAAACTGCGGTGGGCGATGGGTATTCCGGCATGGCAATCGTAGGAACCCGCATCTATACCATGGATGCGAAAGATAAAGACGAATTTGTTGTATGCATCGATGCAACATCCGGAAAGGAAATCTGGCGTCAGAAACACGATGCAAACTTTATCAATGATCAAGGAAACGGACCCAGGGGCACGCCAACAGTGGAGGGAAACGTTGTTTATTCCTTTGGAGCTCAGGGAATGCTTTCAGCTCTCAACACGAAAGACGGTTCCAAAATCTGGGCGCATGACGTAAAGAAAGAAGTAGGTGGAAAAGTTCCGATTTGGGGATTCTCCTCTTCTCCATTGATTGATGGTGAACTATTGATTCTTCCCGTGGGCGGTTCGGAAAACAATGCCATTGTCGCGTTCAATAAGAAAACGGGAGCAGTTGCGTGGCGATCGCAGGGAGATGAACCGGGATACTCTTCTGCAATTGCGGTCAACATCAAAGGTGTTCGCCAGATTGTTGCTTTCAGTGGCACCAAACTCCTCTCTGTTTCTCCGGCGGATGGAAAGCTTCTCTGGGCTTATCCGTGGAAAACGGATTGGTTCGTGAATGCTGCGGTGCCGATTTTTATGCCGGAAGACAAGATATTCATCTCCACTGCTTATGATCACGGCGCAGCACTGCTGAAAGTGAATGTCGCGGGAGGAAAGTCTTCCGTCCAGGAAGTGTGGCTGGGAAAGTCGATGCGAAATCATTTCAATACTTCGATTCTTCACAACGGCTACATCTACGGTTTCGATAATGCAGTGTTGAAATGCATCGATGCAAATACCGGTGAGGAAAAATGGAAAAGATCCGGTTATGGCAAAGGATCTTTGATTCTTGCCGATGGTCATCTACTTGTGCTGAGTGAACGGGGCCAGCTTGTGATGGTGGAGGCGACTCCAACCGAATACAAGGAGAAGGCATCCGCGGAAGTTCTGCAGGGAAAATGCTGGACGATGCCCACTCTAGTCAACGGAAAACTATTCGTTCGTAATCAAAAAGAAATGGTGTGTTTGGATTTGAAAGGTTAGTTTTATGAAAAAGATATTTATTCTACTTTTGATTCTCACAATCTCGCTTCCTTTGCTCGCGCAAGAACAGGAAACAGAGGAAAAGGAACAAGAAGAAACACAGGACTACTATCTGGTTGTTGAAGACGAGGCGATTGATTCCAATTCCACGTTGACTCCGACAAAACTTCCGGTATCGCTCCAATGGACTCCGGCAAGTGTCGGCGTGGTGAACAGGACATTGCTGGAAACTCAGGCGGCAACCTATCTGGGGGATGCGCTTCGAAATATCAGCGGCATCAATGTTCAAAGTGGTTTTGGAACATTCGATCTTTTCTTCGTCCGCGGTCTCGATTCGCTTTCTAATGGACTCGTTTTAACCGATGGAGCGGCTGAGCCGGAGACCACTTACTATCAACTTTACAATGTGGACCGCGTGGAAGTGCTCAAAGGACCGGGAGCTTTTCTTTACGGCGGCAATCCCCTTTCCGGAACGATCCACCTTGTCCGCAAGCAGCCGATTTTTCAAAACGCGTTCAGCGTGCAGAACTCCTACGGAAGTTTTGAGTCTTATCGCGGAACGATCGACTGGAATATTTCAAAAAGCAATAAAGATGTCGCTTTTCGCGTAAATGGACTCTGGGAAAATGCAAATAATTACCGGGATGACAAAGACAATGATCTGGTTGCTGTCAATCCCGCTTTTACCTGGAGAATCAACAATCGAAGCTTCCTGAACGTCAACTTCGAATACGTAGCAAACGAGTTTGCGCCCGATGCGGGACTTCCCATCGTGCAAAACAGCTTACCGGATGTTCCGCGAACAAGATCATATCAGTCGCCTTTCGATCATTCGCAGCAGGATATCTTTAGAACTCGTTTTGACTATGAAACGCACCTGACCGATAACATCACGCTTAGAAACAAGTTCTATTACACGGATTTGGAATGGGTGTCAAACGGAACGCTGTTCTTCGGCAGCATACCTGCCGGGCCCGATTTCTTCCTCATTAGAACGCAAACCCAACTGGATGACCGGCAAAAACTTGTGGGAAATCAGATCGAAACCACGTTTGCATTTCAAACAGGCGACATCAAACACAAACTGCTTACCGGTTTTGAATTGAGCCGGCTCGGAGATGTGTTTACGCTTGATGTTGGTTTCTTGCCTGCAATCGCTGTCTTGAATCCTGTAGAAACGGCAACTCCCAATCCCCCACTAATTCCAGGCGCTTCCCTGGCTGGAGACACGAGAAGTCTCGTAGCGGCCCCTTACTTCGTCGATCAGATCGCGCTCACAGACAAACTACAGCTCTTTGTCGGAGGTCGTTTCGACATTCTTGATTACGATGACGAAATCACATCCACTTCACGAAATGAAAAACAGTTTAGCCCCTTATTCGGAGTCACGTACGGACCGAGACAGGATCTTTCTGTTTACTTCAACGTGGGACAGGCGTTTGCTCCTCCTTCCACGTTAGTTGCCGGAGAACGGAAACCGGAAGAGGTAACGCAGGTAGAAGCAGGCGTTAAAAAGAGCTGGATGAATGGAAAAATCAGAAGCTCGTTTGCTTTTTATAATCTGGATAAACAAAACATCGCGATACCGGATGATAACGGCTTCACACAACAAGCCGGCGATCTGAGATCGCGTGGTATTGAATTCGATTTGTCAGGATCTCCTGCCAAAAACTGGGAGACTTATTTCAGTTACGCATTCAACGATTCGGAGCTCACAAACTTTAACGAGCTGATCGTGATCAGCCAGTTTCCTCCCAACTTTATTGTGTTGGACCGCACAGGGAATAAAGCTGCCTTTGCACCGGAACATATTTTGAATCTGTGGGTCCTGCATGATGTGACGGACCGGATCAAAATTGGCGGAGGCCCTCGCTATGTCAGCAGCCAGTTCATCGCGGAGGATAACGTTTTCCAGATCGATGGTTACGTGACACTGGATGCTTACGCAGCATACCAGATGGACAACTGGAGAATCAGCGCGAATTTCAAGAACCTTACGGATAAGGACTATGAAACTCGCGGCTTCGGATCGACATCGGTGATTCCAGCCGATCCATTTTCCGTATATTTCGGAGTCGATTTCAGATTGTAGCGCGGGCGTCCCGTCTGTGCATCGAATGATTGCATGAGATACATTCTCTACCTGGCGCTGTTCGGTCTATATCTTCTACACAATGATGTGTGGCTCTGGGAGGATGCCTGTTTGATTTACGGTTTTCCTTCAGGCTTGCTGTACCATATCGCGTATTGCGTGGTTGCTTCCGTGCTGATGCTCTTGCTGGTCAAGTTTGCCTGGCCTTCACATCTGGAAGTAGAGGCGGATCCATCCAAATGATCCTTGCAGTCGTTGCACTGTACATCGCCCTGGTTCTGGGGATCGGACTGTTCAGCCACAAGCTCTTTCGGAAGACCGGCGAGGATTATTTTGTCGCCACACGCTCCATCGGATCGTTTGTCTTGTTTATGTCGTTATTCGGCACACACATGACTGCGTTCAGCATCCTCGGCGCCTCGGGAGAATCGTACCACGTGGGAATCGGTGTATTCGCGCTTCTTGCGTCCTCTTCTGCCCTGCTTGTTCCCGCTGTTTTCCTTTTCGTAGGAACGAAGCTCTGGGCCTTGGGGAAAAAACATGGCTACCTTACGCAGATCCAGTATTTCCGCGAAAGATGGAACTCCGATGGGTTAGGACTTCTACTTTTTGTGGTGTTGAACCTGCTTCTTGTCCCTTACCTGTTGATCGGGTTAATGGGTGGCGGAATCACTCTGACTCAAATCACGAAAGGCGCCATCCCGGAATGGGTTGGCGGACTCGCCGTGATTGCCGTAATTTCCATCTATGTTCTGTATGGAGGTATGCGCGGCACCGCATGGGTAAACACTTTTCAAACGATTGTCTTTATGGTTTGTTCGGGCCTCGCATTTTTCGTGATCTCTTCCAATATGGGTGGATTTGAAACTGCCATGAAACGGGTTGCGGATGCTAACCCTGACCTGATCATCTTCGGCAATAACATTCAGCCTTTACAGCTTCTTACCTATACACTGATTCCTCTTTCCGTCGGAATGTTTCCACACTTGTTCAATCACTGGCTGACTGCGCGGCGGGCGAAAGCCTTCCAGCAAACGATCATTTTTTATCCCCTCGCAATTGCAATCGTGTGGGTGCCCAGCGTTTTACTGGGCATAATGGGGACCCTCAACTTTCCAGGACTTCAGGGAGCGGCGGCAAATTCGATTTTGATCCGCATGATTGAACTGCACGCAAATAAAGTGCTCGCTGGCATTCTTGCCGCAGGAGTCATTTCTTCGGTCATGAATTCACTCGACTCCCAATCGCTTGCGATCGGGAGCATGTTCACGCAGGATATCGTTCGTCACTACGGATTTCACGATAATATGAGTGAAAGCAAACAAGTCTTCTATGGAAGATTGTTCGTGCTTCTGATTTTGCTCGCCACATATGTCCTTTCTCTTTTTTCAGGACGCAGCATATTTCGACTCGGTATCTGGTCCTTTACCGGGTTTGCCGCGCTATTTCCAGTTGTGATCGCAGCGCTTTACTGGAAACGCAGCACAAAATATGGCGCTTTTGCTTCCGTTATCAGCGTAATTGTTTTGTGGATTTATTTTTTCTTCCAGGCCGGCGAATCGGAAGCATACACGATCGGCGGAAGCGGCATCATGCCTGTGGCCGTTCTTTTTGTGGTTTCCGCGCTTTGTATGATTCTGTTTTCCTTAGTGACGAAAGCTCCGGAACCGTTTGTGGTGGAAAAGTTTTTCCCTTCTGTCAGCCAACGGCCGCTGGAGGTGCTGTAGTGCGCATTGCATACATCGCTTCAGGCGCCGGAAATATGTATTGCGGCAGTTGCCTGCACGACAATGCTCTAGCTGCAGCCCTGATGAAACTGGGTCATGAGGTAGCGCTTGTTCCAACCTACACGCCGATTCGCACCGATGAAGAAAGCGTCAGCATGGATCATGTGTTCTATGGCGGAATCAACGTTTATTTGCAACAAAAATCCTCTTTGTTTAGGCACACTCCTTCCGCTCTAGACGAATTGTTGAATTCGCGTGGCCTTTTGAAGTTTATTTCGCGTTATACATCCTCCACCGATGCGCGGGAACTCGGGCCGTTGACCGTTTCCGTACTGCAAGGAGAAGAAGGAAATCAGCGAAAAGAATTACAAAAACTTATCGAATGGCTGAAAGATTCTTACAAACCGGAGCTCATTCATCTGACAAACGCAATGTTTGTAGGCTTTGCGCGTGACATGAAAAAAGCATTGAATGTCCCGGTCCTCTGTTCACTGCAGGGCGAAGATATTTTCCTGGAAGATCTGGTGGAGCCTTACAAATCCAAAGCACTGCAAGTGCTGCGGGAAAGAGCCGGAGACATTGACGGGTTTATTTCGACTAGCCAGTATTATGCAGACTTTATGAAAGATTATCTGGACATCCCCGATTCGAAAATCGACACGGTTCGGCTTGGATTGAACTTAAAAGGACATGGCGAACAAACGAAGTCATTGCCGGCAGAGCCTTTTGTCATTGGCTATCTCGCGAGAATCTGTCCGGAAAAAGGCTTGCATGTACTTGTTGACGCTTTTGATTTGCTGATCAAAGAAGGAGTTCCTGCGCGGCTGAAAGTAGCCGGCTATCTTGGGAAACGGGATGAGAAGTATTTTCATGGCTTGCTTCAAAAAATAACGGATCGTGGTTGGAAGGACCGATTTGAATATATCGGTGAAATCGATCGACCTGAAAAAATTCAGTTTCTAAACACTCTGCATGTGTTGTCGGTACCGACTGTTTACCGTGAACCAAAAGGACTTTATATACTCGAAGCTCTGGCAAATGGAGTACCTGTAGTGCAACCTTCCCATGGATCCTTTCCGGAACTAATCGAAGCGACAAGAGGCGGCATACTGGTGGATCCGCAATCGCCGCAATCACTCGCAAAAGGACTGCATTCACTTTTCAAAAACCCCGGCCTTCGTGAAGAATTGGGTCGCAATGGAAAAGACGCTGTGCACCATTCCTTCGGCGACAGGGATATGGCTGAAGCGACCTTGCAGGTTTACAATCGATACGTTGTCGCCGTATAAATGATGGAGGCGAAAAAATTGCAAAATACCTGGTTGTGGTTTGCGTTGATGACGGTTGTCTCCTGGGGAGTCTACGGAATTCTGTTGCACAGCGGTCAAATGGCTATGGGAGATCCGCTAAACGGACGCTACAAAGCATTTCTGTTTGTAGGAATTGCTTATCTGATCACTGCGGTTCTTGCGCCTGTTTTTGTGCTGAAAGCGAATGGCGCATCCTGGAGTTTTCCGGCAAAAGGTATGTGGTGGTCCTTACTCGCAGGAACCGCGGGAGCGATAGGCGCCTTTTGTGTCCTGCTTGCTTTTGGCGCAAAAGGGACACCCGCGGTTGTTATGTCGATCGTTTTTGCCGGAGCACCTATTGTAAATGCAATTGTTTCGATGGTCCTGCATCCACCCGCTGGTGGTTGGACGCAAATACGCTGGCAATTCTTTGCAGGTATTCTGCTTGCTGCCGCCGGCGGTTTCCTCGTAACCCTCTATAAACCTGTAAGGTAGTTGCAGAGTATTTGCCAGACCAATGCGGCATATACTGCTTAGTTGTTAAATGCTTCCATTGAAAACATTGTATATTTACGATGGCAAATGCTCTGCCACTACTTCTCGAACTTGGCGGTTTAAAAGATGTTCCATACTAAACGCAGAATTGAATTCGCAGATGTGGATCTAGCCGGGTTTGTGCATTTCTCCCGCTTCTTTATATTTATGGAAACCGCAGAACATGAATTTCTTCGATCCCTCGGAACCAGTGTTCACTATCACGTGGATGGTGACGAGATAGGTTGGCCGCGCCTTGCGGCATCGTGCGAATATCTTCGGCCTGCAAAATTCGAAGAAATTCTGGACATACAAGTTCTCGTCAAACGAAAAGGAAATACATCGATGACGTATCAATTCCTTTTTCGGAGAGGCAAAACTCTAATTGCGCGCGGCCAAGTGAGCAGCATTTGCTGTAAAGTTCATCCACTCCACGGTTTAAAACCGATTCCCATTCCACGGGCTATAGCCGATAAAATTCAGGCACCAAAAAGACGGACACGTAAGAAGAACGAATGAATGTTTCTCTGAAGATTCGCGATGTTCATAAACATTACGGCAACCAGAATCGCATTGAGGTGCTCAGCGGAATCTCTCTGGATATGGATGCGGGAGAAAGTCTCGCAATCATGGGACCATCCGGTTCAGGCAAAAGCACACTGCTCCATATTATCGGCACGCTAGATTTTCCCACCTCCGGCGAAATTGCAATTAACAATGCCAATCCTGCGCGAATGAAAGAGCCGGACCTCGCAAAATTCCGGAACCAGGTGATCGGATTTGTTTTTCAGGATCATCATCTCCTGCCGCAATACAGCGTTTTTGAGAACATTCTGATTCCTGCGCTCGCAAACTCGAAAAACAGCGCCTCCGTTGAAAAAAGAGCGAAGGACTTGATCGAGCGAGTCGGACTCGGCCATCGAATCGACCATCCCCCTTCGCAGCTTTCAGGCGGAGAAAGACAGAGAGCTGCCATTGCGCGCGCGCTCATCAACAAGCCCTCTCTTCTTCTGTGCGATGAACCCACAGGAAATCTCGATGCGGCAACCGCAGGGAATGTTGCATCGCTTTTATTTGACATGCATGAACTGGAACAAAACATTTTGATTGTGGTGACGCATAATGCAGAGCTCGCCAAACCCTTCGATCGATGCCTCAGGCTGCGCGAAGGGCGTCTACTTCCTTCACGCTAATTTACCGGTATGTGGCGAAGTCTGAAATTTTACTGGCGAATGCACCTCACCGTAGTCGCCGCCGTAGCTGTCACCACCGCCGTCCTGACAGGCGCCTTACTTGTTGGTGACTCGGTTCGCGGATCTCTTCGCAGTCTAACCCTCGATCGGCTTGGCAAAATCGACTACGCGCTTTTGTCCGAACGGTTTTTTCATCAGCAACTCGGCCAGGAAGCTCACCCATCCTCCGCAGCAGAGGCCATTCTCCTTCGGGGAAGCGCCTCTCTGAATAACGTTCGCGCCTCCAACGTTCAGATCAACGCCGTCGATTCTTCTTTCCTTTCCTTTTTCGATGCTACGGAATTAGAAGCAGATCTGAATAAGACAGGAATGTTTCCGCCGGTCATTATCAATGAATCGTTGAAACGGGAACTGGGAGCAAAACCCGGTGACCAGATTCTTCTTTCTTTTAGCAAACCGTCCGAAATCCATCGTGAAACCATTTTAGGAAACAGGGACGTTGTTGATGTCGTGCAGCGCAACCGGTTTACAATTGCGGCAATTGTTTCGAATGAAAAGATCGGTCGCTTCAGCCTGATTCCCAATCAACATTTGCCCCTGAATGCCTTCGTTCCGTTGAATCGTTTCCAGCGGATACTTCGCCAGCAGGGTGAGGTTAACTCTTTACTTTTCTCAGGAAAACAGCCGCCGGATCTCCGCCCTCACATGAAACTGCAAGACTATGGATTGAAACTGACTCAATACACTGGAGGAATCCGGCTTGAAAGTGATGAAGTCGTTCTGAAACCATTTGTAGCACAAAAAGCTTTTGATGCGGCCGATGAGCTGAAAATCGAATACTATCCGGTCCTCACATATCTGGCGAATCAGATTACGCACAACGGTCGCGTGTTGCCTTATTCCACCGTCACGGCGATAACTCCACGGGATTCATTCATGGACATAAAGGGACAGCTTGTGCCGCCGCTTGGAGACGGAGAGATCCTTTTAAACGAGTGGGCAGGAATGGATCTCCAGGTTCAACCTGATGACGATGTGGAAATGACCTACTATGTGCTGGGAGATTCGAACCAGTTGCTCACACGCTCAGCAACTTTTCGGGTGAAAGCCATCATTCAGCAAACGGGATTGGCTGTAGATGCGGATTTGGCGCCGCGCTATCCAGGAATTCAGGATGCAGATAATATGGCCGAATGGTCTCCACCTTTCCCTGTTGATCTAAGTTTGATCCGGCCACGGGATGAACAATACTGGGATCAATATCGGGCAACTCCCAAGGCTTTCGTTTCGGAGAGCACCGGCAAGAAGCTCTGGAGGAGCCGCTTCGGTACCTATACTTCGATCCGAATCCTGAGCCAATCCAAATCAATATACGGACGAGAATTGCTTTCGCGATTGAGACCTTCAGAAATGAATTTCAATATTCGTGCCGTAAAGGAGGAGGGAATCCAATCGGCGGAAGGAGCTACGGATTTCGGTGGTTTATTCATCGGCTTCAGTCTGTTTCTCATTGTTTCAGCCCTCCTGCTTGTGGGACTCCTTTTCCGATTGAATGTCGATCAAAGGAAAAAAGAGATAGGAGTCTTGCTGGCGACAGGACACAAAGT
The DNA here is from genome assembly GCA_022616075.1 of bacterium. Lineage (NCBI taxonomy): Bacteria > bacterium. The sequence goes on along the minus strand of JAKEFK010000142.1, from coordinate 33,315 downwards.
CAGAAAAATCCAGTACCGATTCTTTGCAGAAGGGGGATTGCTTGCATTGCTGGGAGGCCTTGCTGGAACGGCGCTTGCCGAGCTTTATGCCTGGTTGATGATTACAGCGCTGGAGAAATGGTGGATTGCCGCCGTCGGATCCGCGTTTTTGTCGTTGCACATTCAGAAGAGCAGTCTTTTCCTCGGTTTTGCCATTTCTTTTCTGATTACTTTTTTTACGATTCGCCACTCGGTGCGGCTCCTCTCGAAATGGCCGGCGGTTTCCCTGTTGAAGGGAGCTTCTACAATATTCGAAGATTCAAAAGCAAAATGGAGCGGTTTGCTTGCATTGCTTTTCTTAGTCGTGGCGATTGCCTGCACGGCTTCCGCATTCGTGCAAGAATCTCCGGCGCTCTTTTTTGCAGGAGGAGCCGCCCTTCTGATTGCATGTCTGGCCTTCTTCTCTTACTGGCTGCGATCGCGAAAGAGTCAGCTGCGTCCCGGAGCAGGTTGGATCACAACTCTTAAAATGGCGATGCGTAGTGGAGTTCACAACCCCGGGCGGAGCTTGCTGAGTGTTTCACTCGTCGCTTCGGCTTGTTTTGTGATCGTAGCTGTTGGCGCAAGTCGCAGGTCTCTGGAAAAGGATCCGCAGAGAAAAGGCTCAGGCACCGGGGGCTTTAGTCTCGTAGCATCATCCGATATTCCCATCTATGAAGATCTGAAAGTGTCAAACGCCGGAATTTTCGGATTCCGGTTGTTGCCTGGCGATGACGCGAGTTGTTTAAACTTGTATCAGCCGCAACGGCCACGAATTCTCGGAGCGACTCAGGATTTCATCAAACGGGGCGGATTCGCGTTTCAACAAACCATTCGTGATACCTCGAATCCGTGGCTTCTGCTGAATGAAAACGAAAAAGACGTTGTCCCTGCGATCGGAGATTACAATTCTGTGCAATGGATTCTTCACAAAAAACTGGATGATGAAGTGACAATCCTCAACGATTCGGGAAAGCCGATCCGGTTACGAATCGTTGCATTACTCAAAAGCAGTCTGCTGCAAAGCGAACTCCTGATATCGGAAGAGAATTTTCTGAACTATTTTCCCGGCAATGGCGGGTTCTCCTATTTTTTGATCGAAACAAATCTCCAGAACCGGAAAAGAGTGCTGGAAACTCTGGAGAGCGATCTTGACGTTTATGGATTCGATGCTGTTCCGTCTGAAGAGAAGCTGGCCGCTTATCACGCCGTTGAAAACACTTACCTTTCGACGTTCCAGACATTGGGCGCGCTGGGTCTGCTGCTCGGAACACTGGGACTCGGAATCATTCTGATTCGGAACGTCATTGAGCGGAGGGCCGAGCTTGCAACGATGCGGGCTTTCGGTTATCGTCGCAAAACTCTGGGCTGGTTCGTTCTTGCTGAAAATGCATTTTTGCTGGTGGTTGGAATCGGTGCCGGCTGCTTTTCAGCAGGGATTTCCATCTTGCCGCATATCCTGGCGCAGTCACCCGAAGTTCCCTGGCAATCTCTTGCTCTTACGCTTCTGGTTGTTTTCGCAGTAGGGATGACCGCAAGCGTTGCAGCAGTCTTATCCGCTTTGCGAATACCGCTTCTGCCTGCCTTGAAAGCGGAAGCTTAGAATTTGTAGTGGCAGAGCATTTTCCATACGCTGTGTAAATACACGCTACATAATGGAACTCTGACCTTTACTCGAAACTAATATTGGCGTGAAAATGCTCTGCTAGCATCGCAGACGAAGAAGAGCATTTGCACGCAAGAAGTAACGCCGTGCTTATGGCAGTCATTTATGAGAGAACAAGCTCATTCAAAGGCTATAGCAAATGCTCTGCCACTACTTTTTGCGGCTCTTATAAAGACTCTCTTTTGGCACGGTATAGATCGGGTTGCCCGGTGGAGAATGGGGCTTCAGAGTCTGATGTAGTTTCCAGATCTCGGGGCTCCGGAGGTAAAGCGCTGAGTTTCCCTGGGCGTGAAGTAGCCACATGTTTTCCGGAGGAGGATCGGATAGATGTTGAATCACATAATTGATGGTACGGCTCTGATGATCCTTCCGATGCGCATAGTGGTACCAGACCCACGGCACGCCACCGTAGACTTCCTCAGGCACGCCTGGCGAGTCCACTGATGGCAACAGGGGTTTCAGAATGTCCTGCCGGCGAAGCGATTCAAAATCAAGTTTTTCATATCCTCCAATCCGGTCTTCAATCGCCGATCCGATCTGTCTGGAACTGAGATCCGGGGATGCATCCGGTGGCAACGAAATGAAAAAAGCGACGACTGCACAGATCGCGGTCGCAGGAACAAAGAATCGTTTCGCGCTTTCCGAACCAAGTCGCCAATGCACAACGAGAGGCAAAATCATTACAGGAACAAAGTGATTTAATCCGATCTGTCTCTGAAAATAAAAGAACAGAAAGTATGTGACAGCAACAAACGTAAAGGTCTGGCCAATGGTGTCCTGACGGCGCCCTGAAAGCAGTGAAACCGCAGAAGCGATACTGCAGGGAATGATAAGATATGCAATTCGTTGAGGGCTTCCCCAATCCAAATGGAATCTCTCAAGTAAACTCGCCGCAGAAAATACGTCATTCGGTTTAGTCTGGTTAAAAAGCGCCTGGATCCACGGTGAGATTTCGGCAACGGCCTGACCGGCGATGACCGCAATCGCAGTAATCATGAGCATCCTCAGCGGTCGAGGGCGCCATAACAGCAACACGCCGGCCATCCATAGAGCTATCAAAATTGTCCCTAGCGGCAACGTGAAAAATGTCAGAAAAACAAAATAAGCAGTCCAGAAGCGCTCTCCTTGCAGAAAGCAGAAAACGAATCCAAGGAAAAAAGCAGTCACCAATACTTCGCGAGCGGCAGGATGTGCGATATCAGCTGCGTAGGGGTTATAAGAAACGTTATAACTGACAACGACTATATAGACCGCCATTGCCAACCACAGCACCATTCGTCTGGATAAAGTGACCTTTTGTCCTTGCCCTGCGATCGATACGATTCCACAATAAACCGCTGCCACGTACAATAAAAAAGGAAACCTGATAGGCGCTTCCATCTCTCCAAAAAGACGAACAAACCAGGAGGGGATGTAAATGGAGATCATGGAAGTAAAGCTTGGATAAGTAAGCACGAGTCCTTCGATTTGCGGCCAGATGGGAAGGGGCTGCGAATAGAGCAGACGTGAGCTTTCTAAAACCTGGAGGCCATCTCGCGTGAAGTTCTCCCAGTAGATTTTAGGAATCATCAGGGCCGCAATCATTAGTTCAGCACCAATCAAAACCAGCATTGTTTGTTTCTCGATCCGTCCTTCGAGTGGCCATGCGAGTTTTGCTTTACGAACACGCAATAGAAGAATGCAAAAACTAACAAGCGAACAGGCGACGACAAACGCTGCGAAAGATAACCCGCGAAAAGGCTGATCCATCGTAGCCTGTGCGATAGCGGTCGGGATGCTGAGGGCCGGGACCATAATTGCCAGAGCAAACAAAATCCATTGAGTGAAATCGCGGGCTCTGTTGAAGGCGAGTGCAAGAAGGAGTCCAGGTGAAAGGAAAAATACACAGGAGCTGATCGCCACTAATGGAGACCAGAAATAAAGCAGTAAGGCGTGATGAGGAACAAAATAAGGATTGGGCGATGCGCCAAACGGGTGAAGCGCTGTTGCAAATGAAACAATTTCCGGTTTCAGCAGCGATGGCAACCATGCAGCCACCAAAACGACGAAGAGAATTAGCGCCTGGCGCAGCGTTAATGGTTGACCCATAAACTGCTACTACAACTTCAGCGAATAAACGTTCATCAACTTCCCTTGCCAGAAGGATTGCTTTTCCAGCGTCATTCCCACTTTTCGAGAAACACCGATGGAAGCAACGTTCGCCGGATCAATCAACGAAATTAAACGGCGAAGACCAAGCTTGTAAAAAGCATAATCGCGACATGCAATCGCGGCTTCTGAAGCAAACCCCTGGCGCCAGTAAGAACGGCCAATGAGATAACCAATCTCGACTTCCGGCGCATCATCAACAAGCTGAGGAATGAGTCCGCAGTATCCGATCAGTGCATCTTCCGATTTCAGGATCGTTGCCCAGGGTCCATAGCCGCTCCTTTCATAGCGGCGGAGCTGTCGATCCACAAACTCCTGCGTTTCCTGCATGGATCGCGTGGATGGATAGAACCGCATCGTCTCAGCATCGGAAAAAAAATTGAAATAGATCGATACATCGTTTTTTGTGATCCTGCGCAGACGTAAACGTGGTGTTTCCAGAATGGTCATAACAAGCTGCTTTAATCTCTGATGTTGTCAATGTAAAACGTATAAAACCCGCATAGGAGAAGCACGGTGAGAAGGAGAACCGGCAACCCGATGCCGCTGCGAAGCGACTGATAGCCTGCCGGAATGCCGAACTCCAGAGCCGCCACTGAAAAAGATAAAGTGGCAAAAATCAAAACAACAAACAGCGGAATCAGGACCACACCGGCTGCAAATCCGAGCGTCATAGGACCCGTCTGCGAATAAGAACTGTGACAACCAAAAACCGTACAACGGTGGTGACGCTGCCAGCAAATACGATGGTGAGCGGTTCCGCAAGAACGGCATCGCACAACGGCTTCCCTGGAGAGGGTCGATCGGCAAAAAGGGCAAACTTGATCGGAACCGGAATGGATTAACCTGGTCATCATCCAACCATCTTTTGAATCTTATTTCCCAGTTTAATGATTTTCATCAAAGAAGCGCTTGGAATTTTTTTGATCTGCTCATACCACTTAGACATGGTTTCTAAAAAGTTTAGCATTTCCTGAAGTCTTTCCTGCACATAGGGCTCGGAAGAAACCTTCGATTCGGCCACACATTCCCGCAACACTTCAAGAGTTGGATCGATTTCCCGTCTCTTTCTTTCTTCCAGAACGACACGGAACATTTCCCATACATCCTTCATCGATTCAAAATGATCCCGGCGATCCCCCAGCAAGTGGACTACCTTCACGATTCGCCAACCCTGCAGCTCGCGAAGACTCGTGCTCACGTTGGAGCGCGCTATCGAGAGTGTCTCAGCAATCTCTTCCGCGTGCAGCGGCTTCGGCGATATGTAAAGCAAGGCGTGTATCTGCGCCACCGTGCGGTTAATCCCCCAGCGCGTCCCCATTTCCCCCCAATGCAAAATGAATCGCTCTCCTACCGGCGTTAATGTCATCTCAAACCCTCTCCTTCACAAATTTCAGTTAATACTGAAATTATCGTAACAAACAAAGTCTGTCAAGCGTCATTTAGATCTGCCACCACGCAGTGCAGGGTACGAGTGCTACGGGCGGTAAGTTGACCGAGCAAACAGGTTTCTATAACTTATCTAGTGGTTATCAGGAGGATGCAATGATTCATATTGTGAAATTGATCGAGCGGAGATTTCCCGGACAATCCGGGACAATCGTTCGTGTTCTGACAGTTATTTCTGTCGGAGTTCTTATCATAGGCATCGGTTTGCTTCTCAGTTAATACAGCAAATACTATTTTCACTGAGTCATCAGGAAGGAAATCTACGATCCAGATCGTATTCGAAACTCATTCCATCACCGAAGATAATGAAAACGGAATTGCGACCGGCTGGCTTCCTGGCCGTCTTTCAGATAAAGGACGCCTGTTAGCCGGAGAACTTGGCAAACGACGACGCGCCGACAGCATCAACGCTGTATTCACTTCCGACCTGCGACGCGCCGTTGAGACAGCCGAAATCGCCTTTGCTGGTACATCGACACCCATACTCCATGACTGGCGTCTGAGAGAATGCAACTACGGAGAACAGAATGGAATGCTCCGTGCCGAACTCCTCCGAGCTCTACAACATCATCCCGATTTTTCCTATCCCGCAGGCGAAAGCTGGCGACAAGCAGTGCAACGGGTTGGGCGTTTTCTGGACGATCTTCGCTTTCACTGGGAAGGATCGCGTGTGCTTGTTATAGGTCACATCGCCACACGTTGGGCGCTTGAGTACTACCTCAACAAAGTTTCGCTTGAAGCGCTGATGGAAACCGAATTCAACTGGCGCAAAGGCTGGGAATACCTCCTGAAGTAAAGCTGATTGACAACCGTAATGGCTTCTCCTATGATGGCGCCATGTCCTCCCCCGATCAGGGCGACTCCGACAAACTTCAACTCGACAAAGCCGACTACACGGAAGCCAGTGACCAAAAACTCGCTTGTTCTAAATGCAGCACGGAAATCTACAACAACTACTACGATATTAGTGGGAGCATCGTTTGTGAACGTTGCCGCTATGAAGTTGAAGCCGCTTATAACGCGGGTAGCAGTTTTGGACGTCTGGTAAAAGCAACAGCTTACGGAACTCTTGCGGCGGCAGTGGGAGCTGGAATCTATTATGCAGTGCTTGCTTTAACCGGCTACGAATTTGGCCTGATTGCTATCGTTGTTGGATTGCTTGTTGGAGGAGCCGTTAAGAAAGGCTCAGAAGGGCGTGGTGGCTGGAAATATCAGCTGCTAGCGATCTTTTTGACTTACAGTGCTATCGTCGTTACGTACATTCCTCTAATCGTAAAGTCTTATAGGAGTGAAACTGCAAAACAGAGCACTGTAACCTCTTCAACTGCACAGGATCCGATGCCATCGGAAGTAGTTTCCAATGAACAGGCTCAAAAAGATGCTTCGCTGACAGTGGAAAAACTCACGGTAGGGATGCTTTTCTTTGGTGTTATCGTCCTGTTTATCGTCGCTTTTATCAGTCCTTTCCTGGCCGGCTTTCAAAACATCATCGGACTGCTCATCATTGGAATTGCGCTTTACGAAGCCTGGAAGATTACAAAAAAGGTTCCGATGGTAATCACAGGACCGTTCGCCATTTCATCCTCCAGAGGAGAACCTCCAGTGGAGGATTCGTCTGCCGGTGCTTGATAACCAGGTAACAACTTTCAAATCATGCTCCTCTTGCGGCACGCAGCTCGCGCCTTCTCTTCTGGCATGTCCCTCTTGCAAACGCCTCTTGTTCCATGAGGAATTGAAAGAGTTGGCGTTGAAAGCCGAAAACGCCACAGCCGCAAAGGATGTAGAAGGAGCACTAATCGCATGGCGAGATGCTCTGGCTCTACTTCCCGCACAAACGCGACAGTATCAACAAATTTCTGAAAAAATTGACGCCCTAAGCAAGCTCACAGATAAGAAACCTGAGACAACCCCCGGATTCCGGAAATGGTCGCAGAAGGCTGGAATCGTCGGTGTTCTTGCGCTGTTGCTTTGGAAATTCAAGTTTGTACTGGTTTTCCTTTTCACCAAAGCCAAGTTCTTGTTTTTGGGTTTAACGAAAGCGGGAACTTTGTTTTCGATGATCCTGTCCCTCGGCGTGTATTGGGCTGCGTGGGGTTGGAAATTTGCGTTGGGACTGGTGGCTTCCATTTACATACACGAGATCGGACATATTGCAAAACTCCACCAGTATGGAATCCGGGCCTCTGCGCCGATGTTCATTCCTGGACTGGGCGCCGTTGTTCGCATGAAACAATATCCCGTGAGCGCGCGCGAAAATGCACGGGTGGGTCTCGCCGGGCCTCTTTGGGGACTTTTTGCAGCCCTGGCGGCCTACGCCGTATTCTTCCTAACGAACAATTCCTTCTGGGCGGCAATCGCGCGTGTAGGCGCATGGATCAATCTTTTTAATCTTCTTCCTGTTTGGCAACTGGACGGAGGAAGAGGATTTCGCACGTTGAATAGAGCGCAAAAATGGCTCGTTTGTATTGTGCTTGGCGCTGTCTGGTTCTACACTCGTGAAGGTTTGCTGATCCTACTCCTCCTATTCGCCGCATTGAACGCCTTTGCCACAAAGGAAAATCCACAAGAAAAAGATTGGATCGGATTCTGGCAATTCACGTTTCTGGTGATCATCCTGTCAGCGCTATGCCTCATCACCGTTTCGGGTTTGCCGTAATCTGACAGCCTTCAACATTTTTGAACACGTTCAATTTTTTTGTCCCTAGATTTTTTTCAAACGATGCGCCTCAAGAATGTGGCGCAGTGTGCCACAACAGAAATGACTGATGAGCTAGGGTAATTTCGCGTCGAAGTTTTCATATTGGTTGTGTAGCCTAAACTAAAAAATCTTGGGAGTTGAACATGTGGGAGAAAAGTTTAATTGAATCCAAAGGCGGAAAAAAGAGAAAGTGGTGGATGTTTCCGTTTTCATTATTTCTCCATGCTTTAGTAATCGGAATTATTGTAGGTATGTCTTACTGGATGGTGGAAGCCGTTCAGGCGCCACCCATTCCTGTAACGCTGTATTCCGCGCCACCACCTCCTCCACCTCCACCACCGGCTGCTGCAAAACAGAAAGCTGCGCCGGAAGAACCGAAACCAAAACCCGTGGAGAAGGTGGAAGTGCCGAAAGAAGTGCAACCGACCGTCCCCGAAGAAATCCCCGAAGAGGATTTGACACCTGATACAGCTGCGGTAGATGAATCTGCTACGGACACAGGAGTCGATGAAGGCGGAGTTCCCGGTGGCGTCGAAGGGGGTGTCGTAGGAGGTGTTGAGGGAGGCGTACCCGGAGGCGTATTAGGTGGTGTTCCTGGCGGAGTCATTGGTGGGACACCCGGTGTGGGTGATGAAGTGCCGATGCGAATCACGGCAGCAGTGCAACAGCCGCATCTGATCAAGAAAGTGGAGCCGCCCTACCCCGGAAGTTGCACGCCGTTCCAAAATCGAAGGTGTGGTCGTGCTGGAAGCCGTAATTACAAAAACCGGTACTGTTGAAGAAGTGAAAGTTTTACGATCGTTGCATCCTGTGATGGATCAAGCTGCTTTGAATGCCGTGAAACAGTGGAAATACAAACCGGCTGTTTTGAATGGACGTCCTGTGAAGGTCTACTTTACAGTAACGGTTACATTCAGGTTAGCGTAAAAAACTCAGAAGAGCTGATCCGATTACGATCCCGATCAGGCAAACCAACAGCAGCCCTATGATTTGCGAAATCAATGCTGCTGAAATAAATGCGAATCGAACAAACGCTTTCTTTTCGTAGTGTGTCTCCAAACTCTGATAGTTCTTCTCGCCGATGATTGCATGAGCCCACTGGACGGGTGCGGGGAATACGTCTTTCACGTTCATAAGAATAGCAAATACTCTTACAAAATTCCTGTCACCAGGAAAATGACGCCTTTTTTATCGCGCCAGGCAAATCTTAAAGATCACGGCAACTTCCTGACCTTCACGGAAAGGCACAACCGGACGGATCAATTCGCGGTATCGAACGAGCGAATCCTTATGCAATGTCTGGTCGATTTTTCCTTCAAAGAAAGGATCATTCTCAAAGTAAAGTTGCGTCACAAGCGTTTCGAATCCGCCGGCACTGACTTTGTAGTGAATGTGCCGCGGCCTGCCGCCATAACCTTTCGGCATGAATGTTTCAAATGCATATTCACCCTGTTTGGAAGTCTTCATACTGGCCCTGTATCTGAATCCATCGAGGTCATATTCACCGGACTGATCTACGTGCCAGATCTCAATGAGTCCGTTTGTTATCGGACGATCGCTCGTGTCCACCAGTGAGCCATTCACTTTCAAGGGAGTTCCATTCTCATCTTCCCTCAAATTCGCTCGAAAAGGCGCTCCCGGCAAATAGAAAGGGCCTTCCGTATTGGGAGGGGTCGGCTGGAGTGTTGCGGCGTTGAGCGGATCGGCGCGAAGCACAGGATAGCTTGCTACAAAAATAATTCCCTTTCCGAGGTCCCGAAGAAACGTTCTGCGCGATACCATGGTGCCACCATAATATTAGATACAGGCAGCGAATTTGAAAAGTGGTTTGTGTCGAAATGGCGGATTCTGCTGCCGTGAAGGACATGTTATGTTACGGGTAACGGAGGAACGAAATGAAGCATATCGGAATCGTGGCGTGTTCGGCAGAAGGGGCCGCGCTTTGTTATAGAACCATTTGCGTGGAAGGGGAAGCTATTCTGGGAACTCATCGTCATCCTGAAGTATCGATGCATACCTATTCGCTGGGCGACTATATGGAACCTATTTACAAAGACGATTGGCAAGGTGTCGCCGATTTGATGATTTCTTCCGGCAAAAAACTGGCGAGCATCGGCGCAGATTTTCTGATCTGCCCGGATAACACGCTCCACCAGGCGTTTGAGCTTGTTCAAAAGGAAACACCGCTCCCCTGGTTGCACATTGCTGAAGAAGTTGGTCGAGAAGCAAATCGTGGCGGATTGAGGAAACTCGGCATCACGGGCACGAAATATTTGATGGAGGGTACGGTTTATCCTTCCCGTTTGAAGAATTTCGGGATCGAATCGATCATCCCCACGACGGAGGATCGCATCAAAATCAACAACGTCATCTTCGAAGAGCTTGTAAAAAGCAAATTCCTGGAAAGCTCGCGCAATTATTTTTCTGGAGTCATCCAACAATTGAAAAAGGACGGCTGCGATGGGGTCGTTCTTGGCTGCACAGAAATTCCTTTGCTGATCACGCAAGAGGATTCAGAGCTGCCTGTTCTGGATTCAACACGTCTTCTCGCGCGAGCAGCGTTAAAAAAAGCGGTGTTATAATAAAGAAGTGCCAAAGCAATGAGCAATGAGTGATGAGTCCTCTTATCATCTTGCAACTGCGGAAGCTCAAACGGCGATGAAACTGGAGCGCATCGAGGAACATTAGCAAAGTAGCGCGGGCGTCCCCGCCCGCGAGAGCTAGGCGCCAGACGTCCGCGCTACTTTGTTTTAAAGATTTTTCCCCAGGAATTCCCGGAGTTTTTCGCGATAGCTGCGGCTGAGTGTAAGCTGTACCCCGTTTCTCAAGATCACACGGTATTCGCCATGAAACCAGGGTTGCAGCTCCTGAATGCGGTCTACGTTGACGATGGTGCAACGATGAATGCGAAGAAATTTCTTCGGATTCAATTGTGTTTCCAAAACGCTCATCGCTTCGCGAATCAAGTGCGATTCTTTGCCCGCGTGAACGCGAACGTAATTCCCTTCTGATTCGATGTGATCGATCTCCTGTGTTTTCAAGAAGAAAATGCGGCCACTTGCTTTGATTGCAAGACGCTCCAAATATTTTGGTCCAGGAGCCGCGGAAGAAGCTCCCTGACGAATGCGGGACAGTTCCTCCATTAATGCTTGCAAACCCTGGGTTAAATCCTTTCGTTTTTCCTGATCGAGATGACTTCGCGCGCGCGCAAGCGCCTTCTCGAATCGATCGCGATCAAACGGCTTGAGCAGATAATCCAGGGCATAGACTTCAAATGCCTGCAACGCATAGCGGTCGTACGCAGTCACAAAAACAACCATGGGAAGGCGGTTCGGTCCGATGGTTTGCAGAACTCCGAAGCCGTCCATCTCCGGCATTTGCACATCCAGAAACAACAGATCCGGGTCCTGTTTCTGAATCGCAGCGACCGCCTCTTTTCCGTTTCCCGCTTCTCCAACGATTTCGATGTCTTCTTTACCCTTCAACATCCCGCGAATTTTATCGCGCGCAAGGGGCTCATCATCGACAATAAGGACCTTAATTTTCCCAGGCATAATTTGATCATATCATGGCCTTTTCAGTACTCAGTCATGAGTAATGAGCAATGAGACACCCGAAGAGGACTCATCATCCATTACTCATTGCTTTGGCACTTTTAGCATGGATGCTGCTGCTTCATCCACGAAAAAAAGCAACTCACCGCCAACTGGCTTGATCCTCTGAGACGGGTACTTTAGCGGGTCAAATTCACCTTCCAACACTTGCTGCAACGCAAAGGCTTTGTTAGCGCCTGAAATCAAAAAAACAATTCGTTTTGCTTGATTGAACAGTGGAAATGTCATTGTCAATCTCGTTGCCTGCAACTTCTCGACGTAATTGTCCACCACCAGGCGATCCTGCACCTTCAGCGCTGTAGTCCCTGGAAAGAGAGAAGCTGTGTGTCCATCCTCGCCCATTCCCATTAAAACAAGATCAAACGACGGAATCGCATTCCCGCGAAAAATCCTTCGCAACTCGCTTTCGTACTCACGGGCTGCAATGGCCGGATCCATTTCCCCTTTCATTCGATGAATATGATCCGGTTCCACAAAAATCTTATCGAGCAATGTTTCGCGCGCCATTCGAAAATTACTATCCGGACCGTCCGGAGGAACGCATCGTTCATCACCCCAAAAAAAGTGCACATTTCCCCAGTCCTGCTCCCTTTCAGTCAAGATCTTGTATAACGCCTTTGGAGTGGATCCACCGGATAACACAAGGTGGAAAGGATCCAAACCTAACAAACCGCTGATGTAGTCCGCAGCGCCGTTGCTTAGCGCGGTGAGATCTTTAAATAACTGAATCTTAAACGAGAAACTGAATGGCTCGTTCATAAATGCGGTCGTGGCCAAGAATCGTAACTTCTTTATTCAGAAATGCGGACAAATCTTGCTCAGGCAGTTTTATCAGTTGAGTTCCCTGGTTCTGTTTCTGTATCGTGATTTGCGATTGAAGATAAGAAACATCCGGCATCGCCGAAACCAGGAATTCCGAATTCCGTGAGATGAGGCGGACGCTTTGCAACTGATCTGAATCACTCCGACCGCAATGAAGATTCACAGCGATGCGCTCTTGCCTCGAATTTAGTAGGTGAGGTTTCTCCGCCCACTTTAAGTTTAGACTCGATGCGAGCCATCCAACCAGGAGTAGGGCTTTGCGCGATTCCTGGAAGGGAGACCCACATTCCACTTCAATCTGTGTCAATTCTTCGAAACAGGGCCGGCAAAGCGAATGTTCATAGAATCCTGCAATGGCCGAACGCCAGGGGGTCAATCTTGACCAGTTCAAGTCACTAATCGCCAACCAATCTCCATGGTTCTTCATCAAGTCTGTGATGGTGGAGAGATTTTGCAATAATGCTGAGTCGATGATCAGCCGATCGCATGCTTCCAAAACTGCATTCAACAAATCGAGATCCGAATCAGGCCGGTCATGCCACCACAGAAAAACCGGCAAGTCGGGCACCAGTAAAGGTAATACAACAGAGGACCACTGGGATGCATCCCGCTCCCCTGCATGAATCATGATCTGTTCACAGCAAACCTGTTTTCGGCCCCCTGACGCTTTATGGCAAAGAGCATTCACCCAACCATTCATCACCGAAGCCGGTAATCCTGCGTCGCGAAATAGAACAATCATCCGTCCGGGACTTTCGTAGGAAACATCTGCAAGCACCTGACTGATCTCTGCATCAGCATCTTTGCTGGCCGTATATACGATCAAGTTCATTACACGCGCGCGCGTAATCGCTTGCTCAAGCTGTTCGTTTTTCGAGAATCCTTTCCAAATCTCGCGTAGTTGTTGTTCGAGCTCGGCTATTTTCAAGCTCATGGCCGCCGCCACCTTCGCCCGTCTCGTTCCATAAACTCATCCGCTTCCGGAGGTCCCCAGGAGCCGGCCGGATAGGTTGCAAGTGGAATAGCCGGATCCTTCCATGCTTCCAGAATCGGCATGACATGCTGCCAGCTGAGCTCCACAAAATCGCCACGCGCATAAAGTGTAGAATCACCGAGCATTGCATCCAGCAAAAGTCGTTCATATGCTTCGGGCGATCTTCGTCCGAAAGAAGTGCCGTATTGAAAGTCCATACTCACCTGGCGAATTCGAATCTGTTGCCCGGGAAATTTTGCGCCGAATTTCAAAGAGATCCCTTCATCCGGTTGAATTCTCATGATCAAGAAATTCGGTTGTATCTGTTCTCCCTCCTCCTGGAAAAGAAGATGCGGAACACGTTTGTACTGAATTGCGATTTCGGTAACTCGCCTTGGCAATCGTTTGCCCGAACGCAAATAAAAGGGAACTTCCGCCCATCGCCAGTTGTCGATGAAAAGTTTAATGGCAGCAAAAGTTTCTGTTTGTGAAGAAGGTTTCACATTGGATTCCGACCTGTACCCGTGGACCGCTTCTCCTTCAGTGGCTCCCTCCGCGTACTGAGCTCTCAATGCAAACTTCGGAACATCCTCCTTGCGCATCGGCCGCATCGCGCGGAGCACTTTTGTTTTCTCATCGCGCACCGCTTCCGCTTCCATGGCAACCGGTGGCTCCATGGCAACAAGCGTAAGCAATTGCAACATATGATTCTGGATCATGTCACGAAAAGCACCAGCTTGTTCGTAATAGGTTCCTCTGTTTTCTACTCCAATACTTTCCGCTGCCGTGATCTGAATATGATCGATGTAGCGACGGTTCCAGAGCGGCTCAAAAATTCCATTGGCGAAACGCAGGACCATGATGTTTTGAACCGTTTCTTTGCCCAGATAATGATCGATGCGGTAAATTTGCTCTTCACGAAACACTCGCAGGATTTCGCGATTTAGAGCGCGTGCTGATTCCAAATCGCGTCCGAATGGTTTTTCTATAATGATTCTAATCCAGCCTGAGTCAGAGCGGTTGAGTCCAGCAGACTCCAGCATACGAATGAATGAAGAAAATGAATTCGGCGGAATCGAAAGATAAAGTAGTTTGTTCTTCTCCGTTCCCCACTGGCCATCTAGCTTCTCCAAAGTTTTCTTCAACTTCTCTGTGGAATCCGGTTGATCGGGATCAATGGGAAGATAAAACAGGCGAGAAGCAAAATTTTGCCAGAGTGTTTCATCTCCAATTCCTTCATCAGCAAATTCTGTGATGGCTTCCCGCATCGTTTTGCGATACGCTTCGTCATTCATTTCAGTGCGCGCCGCTCCCAGAATATAAAAGCTGCCGGGCAACAGATTCTGGCGCAACAAACTATAGAGAGCAGGCATGAGTTTTCTTTTGGTCAGATCGCCCGATGCCCCGAAAATGACAACTGAGCAGGGCCCTGCTGTTCGTTCCAGTCGGATGCCGGCGCGTAACGGATTCTCCATCACTTGATCCAGTCTGTATGAATCAGTCCAAGTTGGGGCTTGTCGGTTCTCTCATAAAGATGAGACCCGAAATAATCTCGCTGCGCCTGGGTCAAGTTCAGAGGCAAATCAGCAGTACGGTATGCATCAAAATACGCAAGACTTGCGGATAGCGCCGCGATTGGAATTCCGAGGTTTTGCGCAACGGAAACAGTTCCACGCCAGCGCATTTGCGCTTCCAGGACCCACTCCTGAAAATTCGGGTCCATCAACAAATTGGGTAGATCCTTTCTTCGCAGGTAAGCCTGTTTGATCTTGTCCAGGAATTGCGCGCGTATGATGCAACCGCCTTTCCAGATCCGGCTGACTTCAGCAAGATCGATGTTCCAGTTATAAGCATTCGATCCTGCTTGAATGAGGGCCATCCCCTGCGCATACGAACAAATTTTGCTTGCATACAGAGCATCATGGATAGAGCGTATGAATTCTGCCCTATTCACATCTATGGAAGTAGCTGGACCGGTCAGCTGCTTGCCGGCCTGGACCCGCTGACCTTTCATCGCGGAGAGAAGACGCATTTCGATTGCTGCATGAATCGTCGGAATCGCAACGAGCAGATCGAGCGCCAGGTGGGAAGTCCAGAGACCGGTTCCCTTCTGTCCCGCTTTGTCCAGAATCAAGTCGACCAGTGGAAGTCCTGTCTCCTCATCTTTAACACGCAGGATGTCAGCTGTGATTTCAATCAGGAAAGAATTCAACACTCCACGATTCCATTCAGCAAAAACTTCCGCCATTTCAGCCGCTTCCATCTTCAGAACACGACGCATCAGATCATAAGCTTCTGCGATTAACTGCATGTCGCCGTATTCAATTCCGTTATGCACCATCTTTACAAAATGGCCGGCCCCATCCGGACCAATATAAGTTACACACGGACCATCTTCTACTTTTGCAGCGATCGCTTCAAACATGGGCCGCATTTCTTCGTAAGCATTTCGTTCACCACCGGGCATAATCGAAGGTCCCCACAAAGCTCCGCTTTCTCCTCCGGATATGCCTGTGCCGAAATATCGAATTCCGTCCGCTACCAGCTCCTTTTCGCGCCTCCGCGTATCGTTGAAATGCGAGTTGCCGCCATCAATGAGAATGTCCCCCGGCTCCAGAACCGGTTTCACCAATCCGATTGTCCAATCGACCGGATCGCCTGCCTTTACCATCATCAGAATTTTTCGCGGTCTTTCCAGCGAATCCGTAAGCTGACGCATCGTAGAACAACCGATCACTTTCTTACCGGCATTTTTCTTCACAAAAGCTTCGACTTTCGCCTGTTCACGATTCCAAACAGCTATGGGAAAACCATTCCGCTCGAAGTTTAACGCCAGGTTCTCACCCATCACTGCAAGGCCGATCAATCCGATTTTCGCTGTTTGCATATTTGTCTCCAAAAGCTCATGTTAAGATGGATCTTCCTTTCAAGCAATGTTGAATGAAGATTTTTGCCTCCAAATACAACTTAGTTGATGAATGAGTGTGAAAAATTTTCTTAAGGCCGTATTCTCTCCAATTCTTGGTTACATGGACTGGTTGCACACCCGCTGGCCTGCGGGTGTTGTCGAAAAACTGCCTGAGGTGAATGAGGATGGAACCACGAATGTTCCGGGAATTCGGATCACCGGCGATCTGACAGGGATTCCCCTGCTCAAGTTTTCCTCGGATACAGGGGCCAAAGCTATCCGCTCTTTTCTGGAAGAGCCTGATTTCAAAGCGAACCGTTCCAATGACCCTGATCTGGTTGATGTTGCAATTATTGGCGCCGGAGTTTCTGGAGTTTCAGCGGCCATCGAAGCGAAGAAAGCGGGACTCCGCTACCAGATTTTTGAAGCAACGCAAATCTACTCCACGGTTGCTAATTTTCCAAAAGCGAAACCCATTTACACATATCCGACCGAAATGGTTCCCGCGGGTCTGCAATTTACTGCCACAGTGAAAGAGCCATTGCTGGAGGAAATGGAACAGCAACGAATGGAAGCGGGCATTGAAGTGACCTCTGTCCGCATCGAACGGGTGGAACGGAAATCGAATGAACTTTTGCTTCATCACGGCGATGGAAAAACTGCCACGCGTGCGCGGCGGGTTGTGATCGCAATCGGTAGAAGCGGCAATCATAGAAAGTTAAACGTGCCGGGTGAGGATCTGGATAAAGTGTATAACCGGCTTTACGATCCGAAGGAATTTTCCGGCAAAAACGTGCTTGTGGTGGGCGGAGGCGATTCTGCGCTGGAGACGGCCATTGCGCTTGCGCTTTGCGGAGCGGAAGTGACCATCAGCTACCGCAAAAAGGAATTCGCGAGGCCGAAACCGGAGAACGTTGAAAAAATAGAAAAACTTCGCCGGAATCCGAACGCCGATGTTGAAGTCGAGCGCCCAACATCCGAACGGGTCACCACAAGCGTCACCAAAGGAATGCTCAAAGACATGCATGCAGGCAGCATTCATCTTGCCATGGCGACTGCCGTTAAGAAAATTGAAAAGGACCGGGTGATCCTTGCAGATGAACAAAAACAGGAAACTGTGCTGAAGAACGATGTTGTCTTTTCAATGATCGGTCGTGAAGCGCCACTGGATTTTTTCAGGCGTTCAGGAATTCGAATTCGCGGCGAGTGGAATCCTACAACCTACATCGGATTTTTTCTATTCTTCGCATTCTGTTTCTTTGTCTATCTCTGGAAAGGCGGTACCGCCCTGAAAAAATGGTTCATAGCGAACAATTTCTTCCCCTTCAACATTCCCGGCGCTCTGAATACCATTTCTTCACAAACACAGGATCCTACTACATTATTAGGAACACTCGCCATTAGCCTGGGTGATCCGGGATTCTATTATTCGCTGGCCTATACCCTGTGCGTCTCGCTGTTCGGCTTGAGGCGGATCAAACGCAGAAAAACTCCGTACGTGAAACTTCAAACGTACACACTGATGGCCGTTCAGATCCTGCCCTTGTTTTTACTGCCCTTCATCATTCTTCCACTGGCCGGTCATAACGGCTGGTTCGATTCCGGGATTGCAAAAGAGGCGGCGGATCAGCTATTTCCCGCTGTTGGATACGGGCACAAACGGGAATACTGGCGCGCTTTCGGTCTGGTGCTTGCATGGCCGCTCTTCATCTGGAATCTTTTCACCAACCAGCCACTCTGGTGGTGGCTCATCATTTCTTTTGTGCAAACGTTCGTCATCATTCCGTTGATCATCTGGCGCTGGGGAAAAGGCGCCTACTGCAGCTGGCTCTGTTCCTGCGGAGCCCTGGCAGAAACCATGGGAGATGCGCACCGGACCAAAATGCCTCACGGACCAATCTGGAACCGCATGAATATGGTGGGGCAGGTGGCCCTGGGCGCCGCTCTCCTGCTGTTATTGGCGCGCATCCTTTCTTGGAGCTGGCCGAAATCCGAAATCGGTACGATGGCCCAAAAATTCTATTCCGCTTTCTTGAGCAACTGGTCAGTTCTGGGAGTGCAGCTGGATTATTATCACGTCGTTGATATTTTTATGGCCGGGATCATCGGTGTAGGTATGTATTTCTGGTTCAGCGGACGAGTATGGTGCAGGTTTGCATGTCCATTGGCTGCGTTAATGCATATCTACGCGCGTTTTTCGAAATTCCGAATCTTTTCAGATAAACCGAAATGCATCTCTTGCAACGTTTGTACTTCGGTATGCCACCAGGGCATCGATATTATGAACTTCGCCAACAAGGGGCTTCCCATGGAGGATCCCGAATGTGTGCGATGCTCGGCCTGCGTGCAGATGTGCCCTACAGGAACGCTTTCCTTTGGCCGGTTAGACAAAAACGGTCAGCCTGTCTACGATCGCATCGCATCTTCGCTTGTCCAAATCCGCGAGAAAAAATAAACCGCCAGGTCGCCAAGACGCCAAGTTTTTTTAATACTAATCTTTTCCGGAGCGGTTTAACTGCTTGTCGAGCGCTGCACGAATCATTTTTGCCTGCTGCTCAGCAACCGTTCTTATCTCCTGGCGTCCGTCATCCCCTATCTTGATTTTCTTTGCGCCCTGGAGATTCTTTTCGTCCTGTTCCTTTTTCAGCTTTTTAGGATCCACATCTCGTTCGTCGCGACGCGATGCAGAGCGTTCGACATCACGATCCCTAGCTGTTCTTGCTTTCGCCGTTCCGTCAAGTTTACCATCCGTGCTCGTGGTCACAGTAACATCAACCTTGACACCACCAAATGTTGGAAGCTTTGGAATACCCATTCATTCACCTCACTTAAATAAAGACGTTCGAAAAGTAGTTTGAACGTAGTAAATCATAATTTTTCGTCTCTTTGCGTCTTTGCGTCTTTGCGTTAAAGTACATTCATGAAGCGGAAAGCGAAGATCATTGGCGTGCCGATGGATCTTGGCGCGGGTCGTCGGGGTGTGGATATGGGTCCTTCGGTCATTCGGATTGCCGGTTTGAACCAGGCGCTGAACCGGCTCGGATATGAGGTCGTGGATGCGGGCAACATCTCCGTGCAACCGCCGGAATCGATGTCGCGAGGAAATACACGCGCCCATTACTTGCCTGAGATTACCGCTGTCTGTGAACGGCTCGCTCAAGATGTAGAACAAACGCTCCGGGAAGGGGCAATCCCTGTGGTGCTTGGCGGGGACCACTCGATTGCCATCGGATCAGCCTCCGGTGTCGCTTCCTATTACAAAAAGAAGAATGAAAAAATCGGAATCATCTGGCTCGATGCGCACACGGACATCAACACGCCGCAAACAAGTCCCTCAGGAAATATTCATGGAATGCCATTGGCCGCCCTTCTGGGAGAAGGCGCGCGTGAGCTCACGCACGTAGCTGGTTTTGCGCCGAAGCTGGATCCAGAACACACTGCGATCATCGGCGCTCGTAGTGTAGACCCCGGTGAGCGTGACATCATCAGGCGCCTGGGAATTCAAGTGTTCACAATGACCCAACTGGATGAGCTTGGAATGGGAGCGGTCATTGAAGAAGCAATCAAAATTGCCAGCAATGGAACTGCGGGATTTCACGCAACTCTGGACATGGATTTTCTGGATCCATTTTATGCTCCGGGTGTTGGCACGCGAGAAACAGGCGGAGCCACATATCGCGAAACACATCTGGCAATGGAAAAGATCGCGGATTCAGGCAAGATGCTTTCGGTGGAAATTTCGGAAGTGAATCCGCTCTATGACACCGCGAATCAAACGGCTCAAATGGCCGTCGAATTCATTCTTTCAGCGCTCGGCAAAAAAATTATGTAGGGGCAGAGCATTTGCCACTGTAGTGTGAACAGATTCGAAATTTCCGAAATGTCTGGAGAATCACGAACCAATTCTGGGCGAGCAAATGCTCTGCTTGGCCAGGATGCTCGCAGAGCATTTTCGTGGCGATAACACTTTTGAGTATGGGTCAATACTTGTTACTTAAACGTATCCTGACAAGCAGTATGGAAAATGCTCTGCCACTACCAGCTAGATAAGCTCGCCGCGCATCACGGTTACGGCTTGCCCCAGCAAATACACACGGTCACCCGTAACTCGCACTCGCAGGAATCCTCCACGCTCAGACGCTTGATACGCGTGCAGTTCGTTCTTCCCCAATTTCTCCGCCCAGTAGGGACCGAGCACACAATGAGCTGAACCTGTCACAGGATCCTCATCAATCGCGTGTCGTGGCGCAAAATATCTGGAAACAAAATCAAAATCTTTTGACTTCGAAGCGCCGGTAACCAGAACATCACGATCCAAAGTTTTCAAGAGTCGAAAATCAGGGGAAAGCTTTCGAACAATTTCCTCGGATTCAACTTCAACAAGCCATGTCTGCATGCTTTTCCCACTGAACTTCACGGGAACTTCCAGCCCTTTCAACAAGCCATCCGGAGCAGGCATCGGTTCCACGTTCAGCCGGGGAAAATCCAATTCAATCCAACCCTCAATCCATTTTGCGGAGAGTGGACCACTCAAGCTGAGAAATCTTGCCGTTTCTTCGCGTTTCAAGAATCCTTCTTCCCACAAAACGTGCGCGCTTGCCAGAGTCGCGTGTCCGCACAACCTCACTTCCTTTGTTGCCGGAGTGAACCAGCGCAACCGGTAACCCTCTCCTTCACGAAGAAGGTAAGCGGTTTCCGCCAAATTCATTTCGCGCGCAACCAGTTTCATCCACTGGTCTTCCTTTGGCTCCAGCAAAACACAAACTGCTGCAGGATTTCCCTTGAAAGGCTCACCCGTAAATGCATCAACCTGCGTGATCTTTTGTCCCATGAATGAATTCCTCCTGATCATAAGAATTACTAGAATTGAGCTGGGAGTACAGATTCAGAGAATGTGATTATGGATGAGTACAGAGCAGGCAAGATGCCTGCGGCCCGTAAATGCAGGCCGGAGGCCTGCGCTGGAGTTTCTACATTTGCTTCTGCATCTACGAGGAGAATGATTTTTCTAAACGAACCATGCCGGCAGAATGCCCGGCAGTCATTTATGCCAGTCTGGAGGCTGGCGCTCCTCTAATGAGCGCCGCCATTTTGGCGGCATTGATGCCGGCTTTTAGCCGGCGATGCAGGCCGGAGGCCTGCTACTCCCTAGTCGTTATCGATGCGAATTCGAAGATGAATCGAAATGTTCAGCTTGATGTCCTGACCTTCTTTCCTGACTGAGATTTCGATCGGAATTTCCTGAGCCGTAGCCCCCGATGTCGCAGAAGCGTGCGATAGATGGATCGTCTCATCGGGAATCAGCTCCGTCTCAGATGCATCCTGAACGCGCGCTCTGGATTCCTGGGTAGGAGAAGTTGGAATCACTGCGATATTGGATCGTGGTGCGGGCGCAGCCGGCTCCGCAGGAGCTTGAACTTCGGGAACCTCCATTGAATAATCTTCCAGCTTTTGATCGCCAATCTCCACCGGTTCTAAATTCAAAGGAGATTCTTCACTCATTTCAAGCTCTTCCACTTGAGGAAGCTCCTGCACTTCTTCTTCCAGATCGGAAAGGTCCAACGTTTGGTCCTCTCGAACTCCTTTGACTGCAACCGGCGAAGCAACTTTTTCGCTTGCCGTTTGCTCTCCTTTCATCGCCGCTGCCAATTCCTCGGGTTTTCCATATTTCTTTGATAAATTCGACATTACAACTTTCGCAATTCCTTTGAAAGTCTCTTGAACACCCATACCTGTCAATGCAATCGCTTCAAAATACGGAACTTTCAAAACATTGACTCTCCGATTCAAATCTTTTACGGGCAGAACATTGGGGAGATCCCTTTTGTTGTATTGAATCACAAGCGGTATCGTTGTGATATCAAGATTATTCTCCGCAAGATTTTGCCGAAGATTCTCCCAGCTATCCAGATTTGATTGCATCATCTCTTTTTGAGAATCTGCAACAAAAACAACACCGTCAGCTCCTTTCAAAACGAGTTTTCGTGTCGCATCATAAAATACCTGGCCGGGAACCGTATAGAGTTGAACACGTGTTTTCATTCCTTTGACTGAGCCAAGATCGAGCGGCAGGAAATCGAAGAAAAGTGTTCGATCCGTTTGAGTAGCCAGTGACAGCATCTTGCCGCGCATTTTCTCGGGTAAGCTTTTATGAATAAACTCGAGATTCGTAGTCTTACCGCACAAACCGGGGCCGTAGTAAACAACTTTTGCGGTCAGCTCACGTGTGGCGTAGTTAAACAGTACCATGTCATTTAGCCTCGTTTCACTTTAATTCGAATCGTGGCGCCTTCAAAGCCAAAATTCATTCTCAGTTGATTTTCCAGATAACGCAAATGGGAGAAGTGGAGATAAGAACCGGCATTTGTAAACAACACGAATGTAGGCGGCCGGGTTCCTGCCTGTGTAATATACTTCAACTTGATCGGTTTTCCTTTAAATGTTCCCAGGTAACGATTTGCCAGCGCCTTATCGAAAAAGGCATTTAATTCGCCAGTAGTAACTCTCTGCGTATACGACTTGTAAACTTCTTGCAGGGCCGGAAAAACATTTCGAACGTTCTGGCCGGTCCTTGCAGAGATGCACAAGCGCGGCGCGTAACTGATAAATTTTAGTTTGGATTCCACCTCCATTTCAAGGGATTTCCGTTTTTCAGCATTCAATAAGTCCATTTTGTTCAACAAGAGCAGCATGGCTCTGCCAGCGTCCCGCGCATATCCCGCGACGACAGCATCCTGATGAGTGACCCCTTCGGAAGCATCGATCATCAGACAAACAATATCAGATCGCTCCAACGATTTGCGCGCATGAATCACAGCCAGCTTATCCGGGACAGTCTTGGTTTGTCCCTTTTTGCGGATCCCGGCTGTATCGATGAAACGGTAAAGCTGCCCTCCTTCCTCTATTTCCAGATCAACGGTATCGCGCGTTGTCCCGGGGATCTCGCTGGTTACCAGACGTTCTTCACCCAGCAAACGGTTCAAAAACGTGCTTTTTCCGGCGTTCGGTTTCCCCAGCACAACGACCGAGACTCCTTTTTCGGGCTCTAATTCTGTAGAAGGAATCAACTCAAAATGCTCAATCACGGAGTCCAGCACTTCATCCACGTTCAAGCCATGTTCTGCGGAAATGGCAAACGTATGTTCAAAGCCGAATTCATGAAATTCCGAGGCAATCCGGTCGGCAAAAGAGGGAGAATCGGTCTTGTTGACAAGAAGGAAAGCAGGACGGTCCGCACGGCGCAAGAACGTAGCAATTTCTTGATCTCGGCCGGTGATCCCTTCCCGTCCGTCTACAATGAACAGTATCAATTGAGAATCCTGGATTGCTTTTTTCGCCTGCGCCGAGATGAGTCGGGAAATATCATCTTCTTCTCCTTGCATTCCCCCCGTGTCCACCAGCCGGAAGGTTCTCCCTAACCATTCCGCCTTCTCGATGCGACGGTCGCGCGTCATTCCTGGTTCTTTCGAAACAAGGGCGCGCCGTTTTCCTATAATTCGATTAAACAGCGTGGACTTGCCGACATTTGCACGACCCACGATGGCCACCAGTGGCGCTGATTTTTGAGGGGGCATTCGTGAACTACCAGGAGCCTCAGTTTATAGGACCGGTATTTCGTTCCAGAATGACAATAGAAATCGCGCGCGAGCGGACTTTCTTATCACCCAGAGTCAATCTCACATTGTAATTCCCGTGTTTCTCGTAAACATGTTCGGTAAAAAACTCTGTCTTGATCTTTGTGTCGGAGGAATGCGGGTCGCAGTTTGGCTTTTCAGTGGATTTCGCGCCATCTCCGAAGTCCCACTCTTCCTGCAGACAATAATGGTCTTTGTCATTTTCGTCTGGAACTTCCAGCAATCCCCGGAAGGTGACACGCATAGGCTCGAATCCTTGTCGTGGCGAACCGGTGATGGTTAATTTCGTTTCAGAAGAAGAAGTTGTGGAGCCCTGTTGCGGCCCCCGCGCACTGCAACCGGCAATCAAGAGAAGAAGTAGAACGCAGAATAATTTCTTCATGTTCAGATTTTAACGCAAAGACGCTAAGGCGCAAAGAAGGAAGAATTTTAAAAGCCGGGATCGGTAATCTCTTTGCGATCGATTTTAGGCGAATACTTCTTCACCGCGTCTTCTATATCGGAAGCCTTGCCAATCAGCACAAATACCAGATTGTCCAGAGGAAAATATTCACGGATCACACGATTTGCATCGGCCAGTGTCATGGCGTTAATCAATTGATACAGGTTTGTAATCTCGGAAGAATCCATTTCGTAGAGTTCCCATTCTGCGATCACATACGCGAGTTGATTTGTAGTCTCCATCGTCAACGGGAATTGTCCTTTGATGTAGTTCCTTGCGGAACTCAGGGCTTCTTGCGTGATTCCTTTTTCATGGAGCCGCCGGAGTACATCCAGAGTTAAATCCATCGCTTTGACGGTTGTTTCATTGCTTGTAAAAGACTCGATGGAGAAAGGGCCGCGAACTTTGCGGTTTTCGAACCAGGAATCGCAGCCGTAAGTCAAACCGGAATTGATTCGAAGCTCCGAATTCAACATGGATGTATATCTTCCACCAAATAGCGTATTGACAACTCTGATGAAAACGCGGTCCGGATTCGTGCGCCACGATCCGATGTTTCCGATTCTGTAAAAGGTTTGAGTTGAATCCGGTTTGTTAACCAGCAGCAATTTGTTGCCTTGAATCTGCGCCGGTTCCGGCAGTTCCGGTGAAGGTACCGGTTGATTCACCCATGCTTCAAAATGTCTCCGCAGGAGACTTTCCATTTCCGCAATCTTAAAATCACCCACGACAGCCAGGATCACATTGCCCGGTTTGTAAAAGTTTTGATAGTGTCCGAGAGCATCTTCACTGACTAACGAGGCTAAACTTTTTTCATCCCCATCGACCGAACGGCCATAAGGATGCTTCCCGAAAACGTAGGAGGCGTAGTAATAATCAAGTACGTTGCTCGCTGCATCCTTGGCGGCTTTGATTTCATCGATGCGTTGCCGGGACAACTTCTCAAATTCCTCTTTGGGAAAAACAGGATTTAACAGAATATCTGCGAGCAGATCCATTCCCTCGGTCAGATCCTTCTTCAGAAATTCCGCGCTCAAGGAACAGTAGTCATAACTGGCCGATTCGTTTACCAAACCTCCGATGAAATCGAGCTGGCTGGAAATTTGATCCGCGCTGCGCGTCTTTGTGCCTTTTCGAAGCATTCCGATTGTCAGAGCGCTGAGACCCTCTTTCCCCGGAGGATCGACCACCGTTCCCGTTCGCAACAGGAATTGGAAGCTCACAATTGGCACTTCCTGTTGCTCCATCAGCAGTAACGTCATGCCATTTGTAAGTTTCGTTTTTTTATAATCAGGGAATTCAAGTTGCGGCTCATGAGCAAATATAGAAGAAGAACAAAACAAGAGAAACAAAAAGAATATTTTTTTCATGCTTTATGGAGTCTTTTGTTCAGCTTCTTCTTCCGGCGTTGGAATCAAGGTCACAACGGTACGGTTCTTCTCCGCAAGATACGTGTTCGCAACACGTTTGACGTTTTCGGCTGTTATTTTTTCGTACGCCTCACCAGCCGCAAACAACTTCCTGTAATCGCCAAAGAACACCTCATACGTTCCAAGAGCATCTGCTTTGCCGCTGATGGTCTTCATATTTCTATAGAAGCCGGCGAGCAAGATGTTTTTTGCTTTTTGGATTTCCCGGGATGAAACTCCTCCCGATTGAATTTTTTTAACCTCGTCATAAAGCGCTGCTTCGACTTTTTGAGTCTCGATGTTTTGATTCGGCTGCGCGTAAAGAATCAGGAGAGTAGGATCGAGCGCAAAAGGAGTGAAGCCACCAACTTCGATCGCAATCTGGTCTTTATCCACCAATCGTTGATAAAGCCTGGAGCTCTGCCCGTCAAACAAAATTGTTTGCAACACCTGCAAAGCATAAAAATCGGGATGAGAGGTTTGAGGTACGTGATAGGCGATCATTAAGATGGGAAGCTGTGCAAATTTTTTCACAAAGGCGCGCCTTTCTCCCAGTTGTTCAGGCTCCTTTGTCCTGACCGGCGGAGGAGTTTCGCGAGCGGGAATCTTTTCCAGATATTTTTTTGCTAAGGAATGAATTTCCTCTCCCGTCACATCCCCCACAACAACGACAGTAGCATTTTGAGGAGAGTATCCCATTCGAAAATGCGCCTTCAACTCCTCCATCGTCCAGCTTTGAATGTCCGCCATCCAGCCGACGACCGGCCATTGATAAGGATGTGCGACAAATGCAGTCGCCCACAATTGCTCATTCAGAATTCCAAAATTATTTGCTTCCACAGTGGTCCGCCGCTCAGAAGCCACAACGCCCCTTTCCGATTCGATCATTTTCGGATCGAAATTCAGATGTTCGATTCGATCGGCTTCTAAGTCAAAAATCAGTTCCATTGCGGTTCGTGGAAACCAATCTTGATAAACCGTTACGTCCTTATTCGTATAAGCGTTATTGCTTCCGCCCGCTGCTTCCATGACCACATCCAGCTGTTTGGGACCGTATTTCTTTGCGCCGTTAAACATCATGTGTTCGAAATAGTGGGAAATGCCGGTCGTCCCGGGCCGTTCATTGCGTGACCCGATCCGGTAAAAAATGTACATCGCAATATTCGGAATGGTATGGTCCTCCTGGACAAGTATCTTCATTCCGTTCTGAAGTTGATACGTTTTGATCTCCGCAGCCTGCCCAAAAATGAATGCCGGGATGAAAAGCAACGCCAGATAAAAAAACTTCCCTCTTGTCATGATTGTTTAGGACTTCCGAGCATCAATTATAGATGGGGTTTTCGCCACTTCAAAATTTCGCAGGGTCAGGGCTGTCAGGAGTGAAACCAAAGACAAAAAATAGAACGGACCCTCTTCGAACGCGTGACCGGTGAGGTAAAAAATCCAAAACATCATCACAAAGGGCAATTCATTTTTCCTCAGCGACAAAGACAGAACCGCAGCAGGTATACAGAGTAAGAAATGATGAATTTCAGAAAAAGGAGAAATCAGCAAAGGAACAATCAGATAAAGTGAAAACCAACCGTAGAAACGATCCTCTGTTTTCTTAACCAATCTCACAAGTTCAAGACACGCGATTGCGGCAAGCACAAATATTCTTGAAAACCATTTCCCTCCAGGAACGCAGGAATAAGCAAGAAAAGCTTCCAGGCTGAAGAATTTCTTACCTTCCTCAAAATGCACCGGTTGATTCCCGTAATGCGCCAATGTTTTCATGAACGAATCATAGAGCTCCGCAATTTGACCCTGCACAATCAAAGCAGGCAATATTGCCAGGAGCGTTATAAAAAAAAGCGTGTAAAGTAACTCCTTAAAGCGTTTACGAAACAGCAAAAGACCAAGAAGCACAAATGGCATTACCTTGATAACGATCGCTAACGCAAGAAAAAAGCCGGCGGTAAACTTCCTGGAAGCGGCTCCAAAATAGAAAAAAGATAAACAAAGAAGCAAAATCAACGCGTTTACCTGGCCATTGAGGAAATTGCTTTGAAGAGGCGCAGCGAAAAGCAGCAAGACGATTCCGAGTTGAGAAAAGCCGATCGATTGATTTTCGGATGATTTGAGGATCAACCAGCCAGACAGGCCGAGCGCTGCGGCGTTGATAAGAAACCACAGAAAGATTGCCAGGCCGCACGGCACAAAAAGAAGTGGAATCAGAAGAAATGCCAGAAGTGGTGGATACAAGTACGGAAAATAAGCGTCCGGATCGTAGGGATCTGAACCGTTCAGGAAAGCTTTTGCCGCGGTTAGATAGGATGTGAAATCATTCCCCTCCGGCCTGAATGCGCGTTTGAATGTACCGATGCAGAAGAGAACAACAGCGATCAGAAGCAAGATCGCAATAAAAACATAAAGACGATTCTTCAAGCAACAAATTATATTTCAAGTAGGGGCGGGCTTGTCCCCGCCCGTTAAGGGCGACCACAAGGGTCGCCCCTACCGTTCTATGCTACGCTAATGCGGATGAGTAGAATTGCGCTTCTGCCGGATGAAGTTGTAAACAAAATTGCGGCGGGCGAAATCATTGAACGGCCGGTTTCCATCGTAAAAGAGCTGATTGAAAATTCGCTTGACGCGGGAGCCACGGAAATCCGGGTGGAAATCGAACGAGGCGGAAAGCAGCTCATTCGGGTTTCCGATGACGGTTCGGGGATTGCCGCGGATCAGGCGCTGCTTGCTTTTGAACGTCACGCCACGAGCAAAATTCAATCATCAGAAGATCTCCACCAGATCGCTACAATGGGATTTCGGGGAGAAGCGCTCGCTTCGATTGCCGCGGTTTCACAGGTTCAACTAAAAACGCAACGCGAAGAAGAATCTGCGGGCGTCAGTCTTTTCCTCGTAGGCGGTAAATGCCAGAGCCAGCAGCCTGCCGCTTTGCCCCATGGAACCATTTTCGAAGCACGTAATCTTTTCTTCAACACACCCGCACGCAAGAAATTCCTAAAAAGCGATGGGACAGAAGCGTCCGCCATCACTCATATGGTCCAGGCATTTGCCATGGCTCATCCGGAAATCTCATTTTCCCTGCATCAGGATCAGCGCGAAACGCTAAATTGTCCCAAAACGACAACGCTTCGCGAAAGAATTTACCAGATTCTCGGAGCAGAAATCCTCGAACAGCTGGTTGAGCTGAACGAAACCCTCTACCATTTTCATCTAACTGGTTTTGTCAGCAACACCAGCGCGATGAAAACAAACAAGAATTATCAGTATTTCTTCATTAATCGCAGGCTGGTAAAGGATAAGGTTCTTTCAAACTCGATCTATGTTGCTTACCGGGTTTACGCAGAAACCGGACAATATCCTGTCGCCCTCCTCTTTCTGGACATGCCCGCAGCGATGGTGGATGTCAATGTCCATCCGGCAAAATATGAAGTGCGCTTTCTTCAACAGAGTCTTGTTCAAAAAGGAATCATCGATTCAATTCAAAAACTTTTGAATCAATCGCGGCCTCTACCGAGTTTTCAACTTTCGCCGAATTCTTACATTCCAAAGTATTCAGCGCCGGAGTTGAACTTGCAAAGCGCTGCGCCTTCAGTCAATCCGTTCCTGGATGCGCCTTCTGCCGCCTCAGGTCTTTCTATGCCGGCGCCGGCACCACGCAAAATGCCCCAGCCAGGCGAATACAAAATTATAGGACAGTACGACAATACTTATGTTGTTCTGTCTGATGAAGGTGGTTTAATCCTGGTAGATCAACACGTGGCGCATGAAAGAGTTCTTTATGAGCTTCTCCTGCGCAAACAGGAATCCCGGGAAATTCACCGGCAAAATTTATTAATCCCGCTTGTGCTGGAGCTGAACCCGGCTCAAATGATGCTCATGGAGGATTACGCGGATCATTTTCGCGAGCTCGGGTTCGACATCGAAGTCTTCGGCAACGGAAGCGTGATGATCCGGCAAATCCCCGATTTTCTTGTGGACGCAAATTATTCTGCGGCAATGCAACGTCTGTTTAACGAATTGGAAAGACTTTACCGTGATGGTGTCCTGGAGTCCTTTGCGGAAGAAATGAGGAAATCAATGGCTTGCCAGGCCGCAGTAAAAATCAATATGCCGTTGACAATCGAGAAAATGGAATGGCTCATAGCGGAGCTGCTAAAAACAAATACGCCGCAGGTTTGTCCGCATGGCAGACCGATCATCTTGCGGATCAGTCACTATGAAATCGAAAAAAATTTCCGTAGAATTTAAGATTCACCGCAGAGCACGCAGAGGGCGCAGAGAGGAAATAAGAATTTCTTTCTCGGCGTTTTCCGCGTTCTCTGCGGTGAAAAAAAGGAGATGTAGATGAAAAGAGCATTCATGACGGAACAGGCGCCGAAACCGGTGGGTCCTTATTCTCAGGTCATTCAATATGGAGAATTTTTATTTCTAGCAGGGCAGGTTCCTTTAACTCCGGAAGGCAAAATGAACGACGGCGATATCGTCGCTCAAACGAGGCAAGTCTTAAATAACATCAAAGCGGTTCTGGAAGCGGCCGGTTCTTCGATAAATCGCGTGTTGAAAACCACAATCTTCCTTGCGGATCTCGGCGACTTCGAAACAGTCAATGGCGTTTATGCTGAATATTTTCAGGAACCTTACCCTGCAAGATCCACGGTGGAAGTGTCCAAATTACCGAAGGGCGCTCGATTGGAAATAGACGCGATCGCATCGCGCTCCTAACAGTTGAGACAGTTCTTGCGGCAAAGAAGAACGGATGAGAACCGGACGGTCTGTTCGTGGATGAATAAAGCCGAGCACTTCCGCATGCAGCGCCATTCTGCCTGAGCGTTCAACACCATAAACAGCATCGCCGACAACCGGTGTGTTCAAGTGTGCCATGTGAATGCGCACCTGATGTGTCCTTCCGGTGTGAAGATAGCACCGCACCAGCGCCCGGTTTAGCTGCCGGTTCACAAGGACTACGCGATACAGCGTGACCGCCGGCCTGCCTTTTCGGCTGACCGCCCTTTTGCCCCGTTGATCGCGAGCGAGAAAAGTCTGAATGGTTCCACGTTCTTGCGCCGGAATTCCGCATGTGACTGCAAGGTAGCATCTCACCACACCGTGTTCTTCAAACTGCCGGCTCAGAGAATTGCGCGCGAGAGTAGTTTTCGCAAAAGCAATCAATCCCGAGGTTTCTTTGTCCAACCGGTGTAGAAGATAAACGTGTTCCTGTTTGCGATTTTGAATTTTCCAGTATCTGCGAATCAAACGAATCGCGCTTTCCTCGTCCCTTCCATCAACCGGATAGCTCAAAATTCCGGCTGCCTTCTCCGCAACAATGACATCCCGATCTTCGTACAGGACTTCGATTCGCTCGTGAAGTTTTTTTCGCATACGATATTGCGGGCAGGATGCCCGCGGCCCGTAATGCAGGCTGGAAGCCTGCGCTCCTTATCCGAATACCAGAACGATCAAGTAGCATCCGCCACCGCAGATGGATCCCTGAATTCTTTTGAATCCGATCCCCAGCTTGCGTGAATTGGATTCCAGATCGCTGCGGACCTGCGCTGGAATCTCGAGTAAACCGGTCGTGGTATAAACACTGACAAGCGTCGCTCCCCTGTTGGTTCGCGCAACGGAACTCATCAGAAGCATCGGGCTCAACGAATCAAACTTCTTTTGCGTCTCGACATGGGCCTGGGCCGCATTACTTAAAGATTCGGAAAGCACGAGCGGACCGAGTTTCTTGTCCTGGCGATAGAAGTTGTACTGCTTTACAAGTGTTTGCCGGGCTTGATCCACCGAATAGTCGCCAACACGGTGGATGAAAAGCTCGGTAATGTAGATGAACTGTCTTTCTTTCACGATACCAATTGCGGAATGCGTAAATTCGGGCTCCAGAATGTTTTCACGGTGATAAAGAGACTGCATCAATAAAGTATGAGCCGAGATCACATTTAAATCACGCGCGATATTCTCACCGGTTTTGGAAGCATAGATTTTCGCATCCTGGATCCGTTCATATGGCTGGCGGCCGTCACTTCCCTCATGGCTTGCCTTCCCCCTTGTGGCCATATCTTTGCTGTGGGCCAGAGCGACATGGTACAGGTCCTCATCCCACAAGAGCGGCATGAGCTTTTCTCTCAACCTTTCCGAGTTGACGAATTCAAAAAGCTGTTTTTCCTGATCGGATTCGGCGAAAACAAACAAGGGCAAGAACAGGATAAGAAAGATCGCGGCCGCGCTATTTGTTTTCCTCACCCTTTTTTTCCGCGTTGGAAAGGACGTCTTTGAATTTTTTCTTCCCTGTGTTATGGCGGGCAAAATCAGCCGTGGACATCGCACGTTCATACTCTTCTACAATCTGGGCGACCCTTTCCGGGTCGCTATTTCCGAGTCCGACATTGCCAAGCGTGCCCTCAATTCTTTGCTGCTTTTCATCCTTTGCCATGCGAAACCTCCTGCATCAACGGAGCACGCGGTTTCAGTCCTTTCATCAGGTAAACAATACATCCGATAAAGCCTGAAACACACATCGTCAGGAACCAGCACATCGAAAAGAGCAGACTCTGAGCCGGCGAAATCCCCATAAACGAAAGTAAGTAAATGTAGACAGCATCTCGGAACCCGATTCCATTAAAGCTGGGAAGCAGCGAGGCCAGACTTGCCAGCGAAACGGTGATGAAATGAAACGGCAACGGAATCGACAGCGAAAGAGCCCGCGTCACGCAAACATGGATCATCACGAGGACTGTATGGAACAGCATCGAGTAAAGGATGGCAACAATCCCGATCCACGGTTTTTTCCAGAACACAATCAAATCCTGACAGACGATTTCCCGGAGGCGCGTTCTGGTTTTTCCAAGGATCAAAGGAAGCAAACCCAGAAAGATCAACGCAAGGAGACTGATAGCCGGAAAGCCATAGCGAAGCAATTTCGGCAAAGAGGCTCCGAAGGGAGTCAACATTACGATGGACGCCAGGATCAGATGGGACACAACGCCAGAGCCCCTCTCAATCAGGACCGACAGAAAAGAGATTCGTGTTTTGCCCGCCTCGGGTGTCAAATAAAGACTTCGAGTAATATCGCCGCCGATGCTCGTAGGCAGAACAAAATTGAAGAAAGTCCCTATGAAATACAATCCCACCATCGGCTTAAAATCTTGATGGATGCCGAGAGGCCGCGCGAGGTATCGCCACTTGATTACGGATACGAGCTGACCAAGAGGAAACAAAACAAGCCCAATGAGGAGGTAGCCGATCTTGATCTTTAACAGCGCCCGAAAAAAGCTCGTTACGTCTATTTGAGTGACGAGAAAGCCGAAAAGAACCAGGCTAATAGCTAACTGTAGGACAAAATAAGGAAATTTGATTCTCGGCATAGGCTCTTTATAGTATCGCTCCAAGCCCACCCGCGTACAACAAAAAAATTCACCGCAGAGTACGCAAAGGATGCAGAGAAAAAACTTAGAGAATAGATTCTCGGAAGCTAGTCTCAGCGCTCTCTGCGACCTCTGCGGTAAAGTTTCAGCGTCGGGAG
>JAKEFK010000141.1 GCA_022616075.1 bacterium | reverse complement strand
GTTGAGCGCATCGGGCTGCTTTTGCGCGAGAGACATTTGAATAGCGACCACAGTAGCGAATCGTTTGTGCTCCATGATCAGGAATATGCATGGTAAGTTTTCCGATCCACTCAAGCGGATCAAGGATCTGCCCGTTTGGCTCAAAGAGAGGATCCAGGGCCTTCACAAGAACATTTTGTACGTCGCGCGATGGATCGTATTAATGCGATTTACTACAACGAAACTCCAACGAGCGGCAATTCATTGCCGCAGAAGCGAGGGCTGATTCGCGCATTGCGTGAATCGATTCCTGCACCCGTGCAGCACGCGATCGCTCGATCCGTGCCCGTTGAAGTTCGTGATTTTGTCGTGAGCCGCGAAGTGACAGGTGGACTTGATTGGAATCGGACACCAGGTTTCGCTCTACGGTCCGACCTCTTTAGCTTCCTTCGTTTGAATCTGAGTGGACGGGAACCGCTTGGAATCCTCGAACCAGGAAGCGACGCCTACCACCGTTATATAGAACATGTGACCAGGTGTTTTCTTGGGCTTCGTACAAACGGTACAAACGTTCCGATTGTTGAAGATGTTCTGTTACTTCAGCAGATCTACCCGGGCATCAGGCAACATCTTCTACCTGATCTTCTGCTTCGCTGGAGCCACGAGTACCCGGTTACTGAAGTAAGCTCAAAGTCAATCGGCGTTGTAAAAGGTGCCCCGGATTCGGGGCGAACGGGCGAGCACCGCCCGGATGGTTTCGCGATAGTTAGCCGTCTTGTGCGCGAATATTATTTGCCGGCCCTTCAAACATTGCCTGCGGTTCGTATTTCAGCGGTTGTTGATCCACTTCCTGAAAGCAGCCGAACCGCAAAAATGCTTCTTCCGGATGCAGACATTTATACTGATCACCGCTCGATGCTGGATCGTTCCTCGATCCATGGTGTTCTTGTTGCGACACCCCCTTCTGCACACTTTGAGATTTGGACGGATACGATCGGTCGCGGAATTCCCGTATTTGTGGAAAAACCGCTTCTGCTTTCATCACAGATCGCGAGCATCGATGCCGTGCGTGAGGAACTGCGCCTTATGATCGATTTCAATCGACGTTTTTGGCCAAATTACATTCGTGCGCAGCAACTTCTTAGAGACCAGGCGATCGGAAGCCCCGTCGAGCTTGAGTTTTGCCTTCATTTAGACGTTCTTGGCTGGTCTAAGATCACGATGCATCGATTGAATCCAATGGAGGGGGGTGTCTTACATGATCTTGGTTGTCACGCAATCGATCTTGCGACTGAGCTGATACGTATGATAAGCCACTCGCGTGTTCGTTTCCCGTAAGCCAGGTCACAAACCGCGGATGATCCATCCTGGAAAGCAAGCCGCAACCGGAGTTGATCATCCTTCCATTGTCTTGTTGACGCAATTGCCTCAATCTCGATTGGTTGTTGCCCGTGCCCCAAAGGGGCCATTCGTCTTGCTGAACCAAATATGGCATTGCATCTGGAAAAAAACGGTGCCTCGCAAAACCACGCTTCCGCTTTCTTGCTCGATATCGTCACTCTTGGCTATCGAGGTTTTAAGCGATCTGAATCTATGGGGCGCGCGAGTATTCGTGCTGCTCTAACAAAGTTTGTTGATTCATTGAGAACAGGCAATCCCTTTACGCCTAGATTTAGAGATGGTTTCCAAAATGCACTTTGGATTGCGGCAGCCGCTCGCTCCATCGCTTCGAATGGAGCTTCTGAACGAGTTTGACAAAAAAGGCGCCTCACGATCGACGCCGCGTTAAAGGTCCTGCTTATGGTGATCCGAACATTCTGTCCAGACCCAGATAATCTTCGACAGTTTGGATAACCTTCTTTCTCTGAGCTCTATATCTCTACGGACCATCTCTTCCACTCGATACACATAAATGCACATCATTGTGTACAAAATTATCCAAACTGTGTATAAGTTGTAAAAACATACACATTGCTGGATACTAGAACGTTTTGAATTCACCGGTTCCCAGGAGAAGTGCAAATTTTCACATTTGATACGGAAGGCAATAAAAATGCAGGGCAGTCCACAAGCGCAAATTCTCCGGTGACGAATTTGTTCGCTTGTTTTGGTACAATTAATTTCAGGGGATAAGTTGAATGCTTTGGTGGAAACTCTACCAACTGCGATCGAAGAACCCTGAAGCACGGAAAAGGGCTATTCAGGATCTCGGTAAATCGAAGCCGCGTGCCGCAATTGAACCACTCATTTGCCGCTCTATCTGACGACCACTCGGCGGTACAGGAAGCCGCTGTAAGTTCCATTGTTAAATTCGGGCCAGCTTCTGTTCAACCACTGATTACAGCCCTTTTAGATGCATCCAGCAAGGAGCAAGCGGCTCGCGCACTTGGATTCCTGTGTGATGAAAACAGAGATGCGTGTGCGAACGCAGTCACCATCATCGAATCTCTCGAACCGGATCGTTTAGCAGAGATTTTGAGAGACCTTCTAACTATCCCGAGCACTCGAATTTGTATCGCTGCTATTGAAACCATGGACCTTTTCAATCCGTATTGGATTCAATCGGATATTGGAAATGAGGTGGTTTCGTACTTTATCATGAGTCTGAAACACAAAAATCAATACGTACGTCAAGTAGGCGTCGACGTTCTAAATAGGATTGGGGACAGGCGTGCCGTTCCCGCTTTGGTTCAGACCTTGCTGGATAGCTCAGCTGCAATCAGGGCGGTTGCGTTGACAGCCCTGGACGAAGTTGATCGGAACTGGGTCCGCTCGGATGAAGCGCTGGTAGTTGCAGCCCAGGTAACAAAGGATGTTGTCCATTCTTCTCAGTGGATGAGAGAAATTGCAGTGAAGACACTGGAAAGAATTGATGCCGACTTGTCAAAAATACCGGAATTAGAAAGTGTTCCAGTATTGATAAGGGCTCTTTCTAATTTTAATGAATCCGCCGGAATCAGAAAAAATGCACGGCACATGCTGGAGAGAATCGATGCCAATTGGTGTAAATCCGAACCGGCAAAGGCAGCAATTCCTGCAGTGGTTTCAGCTTTAACCATGCCAGATTGGGAAACCGTAGAAGAAGCGGCTTTCCTGTTAGGAGAAACAGGCGATCCGGCAGCAATCAATTCCCTGTGTGAAGCTCTCCAGCACACAAGCAACAAGGTCAGGACGGCAGCAGCTGTTGCTTTGGGAAAAATAAGGAGCAGCAAAGCCATTGGTCCTTTGATTCACAGACTTAGAGATGGCAGTTCGGATGTTTGGCCTGCCGCTGTAGCAGCACTGAAGAATATTGATCCGAATTGGAGGAAGAGCAAAGAAGCGATTTTGTCTATTCCTGCATTCGAAGATGATTTAATGAGCGACCATTGGGACTGGCGAAATACAGCTATTCAGGCAATTGGTGAAATCCAGGGCCGCGAAGCACTCAACAAGATTTTGTCCCAGATCGAAATGGAGTTCAATTCGTTTCGACAGGCAACCATCCAACCATCCTTCGAAAAAGTAATTGCAGGATCTGCGACCGAGAAATCATCGATGCAGTCTGTCGACAAGCTTCCAATGAGTCTTCCGGATTCGGTATTCCACGAGCATATCTTGCCGTCCATAGTTGCTGATAGAACAGCATTCTCATCCGGTTGAAACGCCAATGCATCTACACTGTATTTCGTGGAAGGCACACGGAACGAGCGGATCTTTTTCTGTGTCGACGGATCCCATAGAATCACACCATCCCCCGAACCCGTCGCAAGTAGCATCCCGTCTTCCTAAGCGGGAACAAGAATGATTGAGTGGTATTCGACGGGCAGGACTCTACGAAAATCATCCGGATCAAACGTGATGAGATGCTTGACTTGCGATTTTATTGCAGCCTTTGCGGCCAGCGCATCGTAAATGACGCCGCCCGGCTGACCAATGTCACCCAGGTGGGTGATACACCACAGGTAGTCCTTTGGGTTTAATCCTACGATGTTGAAGAGTTTTAAGTTCTCCTGAATCAGTTTTGCGGCCATTTCCGGGAAAATGCGCGGCTTGACTGGCAGAGTTGTCAGAATGGAGTACACTTCTGCAACGGAGTGCTGACAAATGTAACCGGCGAGCTCCGATCTGTAGATTTTTTCCAGCCACGGATATGCTCTTTCATGAAATTCATGACGCGCGACAAATGACGCGACCAGAACGCCGGTATCGAGCAATACATCCTTCACCGCCTGGCCTTCATCCCTTTTAGAAACTTACCAGACCTGCGAATGCGATCCTTTTTTACTGCTTCACGAAGATCTCCTTGAGGCGCTCCGGTAAACACAAGGATATGCCCTTTTCGGACCAAAGGTGATCCTACGCCGGCTGGCGTTAGGATCACTCGATTCTC
Organism: bacterium; assembly: GCA_022616075.1. Taxonomy (NCBI): domain Bacteria; species bacterium. The sequence continues at coordinate 13,320 of JAKEFK010000141.1, read as the reverse complement.
TGATAGTTCAATGACCAGCGTTGTTCCTTCATCAAGACCTAGATGATCACGCAAGTCTTTTGGAATTAGTACTCGACCAAATTTATCAATCGTGGTTTCCATAATTGCCATTGTATTATGGAAAATGGCAATAATCAATGGCAATATAGCGACAGGATTCCAATCATTCTCGCGGAAGAATTGCTGACTCCCGAAGAGCGACACGAGATTGGAATGTGATAGCTGCAGGTTCGATTCCCCCAATTCGATTATCTTAAAGAAACAGAATTTACGTGGAGCGGTTTCTTATCTTGGCAATTGTTCTCCCGGCAGCTTCCGCTAACGGTGGTAATTGGAGCATGAGTTTCTCAAGGTTACTAAGACAGTGTTCACCGCCTTCAATGGCCAGTTCCTGCAGAGCTGCAATCAAGATTCGTTGAGAGCCTTCATTAAGGCGAACAGATTCTCCGCTTCCATAGATTACACCGCTTTCCCGTTGCTCGAGAGCAGAGCGGTAAGAGTTAACTGCTTGCGCTAGAGGTAATTTAATGAGACCTTTGCCAAACGCGTTTATCCACGCTTTCTCTTCCTCATCCCATATGACCCAATTGAATTGTTCAATCAGCAGCAGCCGAAAGAGACGTTCTCCTGCAATCTGTAGCGCCACCCGCTTGGCTTCCTCAGATGAAGATAAAACAGTGCCCAAGGCCAATTCGAAGGTTCTTGGGTCTGAACTTTCCCATATGCCTTCTATCGCAAGAGCATTTCCTTTCTCGAGCGCATCCAAAAGCAATTTCGTCTGTTTGCCTTTTCCCAGATATCTAGATGCCTCCAACCGTTCGGAATGCGCCGCTTGTTGATCATCCAAGAGTTCGACTAATGGTCCGACACTTTCCGAATCATAGTGTATGCACAGAGCAGCCCCGGTCCTTATTTGTTTGTCGGGACTTTTTAGAGCGATACTCAAAGGGATTGCCGATTCTCCGCCGATCGAACGCAGGGCATCGATCGCGGAAGGCCGCGCTACCGGATGCCTTAACATTTGGATCAAGGGCCGAACGGACTTCTTCCTGCTCAAGCGATTCGCTGCATTGGCCCGCGTTGATGGATTGACCGATTTTAGTTGACGAAGGTACCACCAGGTGAACATAATCCGCTGCTCCTTGATCCTATAAATAACTATCGTACGCTGGTTTCACCTCAGCACAACAGGATCGCTGCAATTGAAGTGAAAAGCGGTAGGATACGAGATTCCTTTCCCAGCATGGAATCGTTTGCGAGGATCGCGAAACCTCAGAAGATCATTCTGATAGGTGGAGATGTCATCCCGATTAAGGAATTCCTCAGTTCTCCTGTATCCAAATGGATGACGCGATAGATTCAAGCTACCTCTGGACTAGCCGTGTTAGAATTGCATCAAATCCGTTCACAGGTGAAGCACAATCTTTGACGTTTAGCAGGGGGAACGATGTTTGACTTCCTGAAAATCCGCAAACTGAAATCCTACAATCCGGATGTGCGTGAACAGGCGATACTGGATCTTGTTGCAGCGAATGCAGTAAAACCCTTAATCGAAGCGCTTCGGGATCGCGAATGCAGGAAAGCGGCCGCTGATGCGCTCGGCAGACTTGACACAGCAGTCGATCCGATGGTAAAGCTCGCATCCGATCCGGATGCGGAAATTCGGAGCCAGGCAATCCGTATCCTTGGAAGGATCGGCAACGATCGAGCTCTGGAGCATTTACTTTCGCTTCTACAAAATGCGAATACCAATTTGCAATATGAAATCGCCGGTGCGCTTGGCGGGATCAAGAACTCACGCGCGGTCGAAGCACTTGCGGCTCTCCTGAAAAACCCGGATACGGGAGTGCAGTATTCTGCAAGAAGTGCTCTAGCAGAGTCAGGACTCCCTGGACTTGAAATATTACTCTCCCATTATGGCGATGGGAACTATGATTGTGGATCCGCAATCAGTCAGATCCGCGATCCGAACGCTGTCGATTTTTTAGTTAAACTACTGGATTCGAAAGGTTACTCTAAATATGCAGCAAATGCACTGAGAGGAATCAAAGATCCGCGGACCGCTGACGCATTGTTTAAATGTTATCAGCGAACCGGCTCAGACGATGCCGCTATAGCTCTCGGCGAATTCGGCGATCCCCGCGCGCTCGAGCCACTCGTGATTACGCTCAAGAAAGAGAATTCTTTAGCTGCGGCACGATGCCTTCGAGAGATTAATGATCCGCGAGTTATGCAACCACTTTGTGACTGGATTCTGTTGAAGAAGAGAGAAGCCAATTCCGCCGGAACAACCATCCCTGGAGAGATCTCCGCAACAGAAGAAGTCACAGCAACCGTAGTGGCGGTTGGGAAATTAGGGGATCCGGCGGCAATAGAAACGTTGATAGAGGTTCTCCAGTACTGCTTAAAACGATTGGAACGGCTACAGACGGAAATGGCAAAACACCCGAGCTGGGAAAAGGATTCATTAAAGGACAAGTTAACGGATTTAGCCCGCGAAACGACCCGCGCGTTAGAGCGATTGCAAGGACGCTAAAACAAAACCGGTATGTCGGATCTCTACCATTATCCCGGACACGATCACGGACCTTTGCAGATATGCATCGACTGCGGCGGACCTGTCTTTCAGTGTTTCACTCTGGGTGGTGGTTTTTATCACACCTCGAACGTGACAAATCCGGAAGGCTGCCAAACGGGCTATTATCAGAACCATCCTGAATATGTGGTCGAACCGATTCCCAAATCCCCAATGATCGAAACACGGTTTGCAACAGAATCACCAGAAGCGGTAGTAGTTTCGGAAGAGGTCGCGCTTTCTGAGTGGAATGTTGGAGATGTGATTCTTGATCTGTACGAAATCAAGGAGTTGATTGGCCAGGGCGGGATGGGGAAAGTCTTCAAAGTACGTCACCGCGGATGGAATCTCGACCTGGCTGTAAAGAGCCCTCGCGTTGAGATTTTTTCCAAACAGGAAGGGAAAACAGGTTTCGTAAAAGAGGCCCAATCCTGGGTAGATCTGGGGATCTATCCACACATTGTCACCTGTTATTATGTCCGCACCCTCGGTGATATCCCCCGCATCTTTGCTGAATATATAGATGGAGGAAGTCTTGCGGATTGGATTCGCAGTGAGAGGTTGTACGAAGGAGGAAACGAAAAAGCGCTGGCACGGATTCTGGATTTCATGATTCAGTTTGTCCTGGGTTTGCATTACGCTCACGAAAAGGGATTGATCCATCAAGATGTGAAGCCTGCAAATGTGATGATCGCTGTTGATGGAACGGTGAAGGTAACCGATTTCGGGTTGTCTAAGGCGCGTGGCCAGGCCGGAGAGAATCAAGATTTGCGATCCGGTCAAAGCATTCTTGTCAGCTCCGGCGGGATGACGCCGGCTTATTGTTCACCGGAGCAAGCTTCCGGGAAGCAACTCTCCCGAAAGACTGATATCTGGTCCTGGGGAGTTTCCGTTCTGGAAATATTTACGGGAGGAGTCAACTGGGCTTCGGGACAGGTCGCTTACGAAGCACTGGAAAGTTATCTCGAAACCGGTAGCGAGGGGATGATCCCTCAAATGCCTGGTCAGCTTGCGGACCTGTTAAAACTCTGTTTTTCGAGAAATCCAGATGATCGTCCGGCCAGCATGATGAACATTGCAGACACTCTTCGTGAACTGTATCAGCAGCTCACAGGTGTTACCTATCCGCGGCTTGAGCCAAAAGCTGCAACTTTAATGGCAGACGGTCTGAACAACAAGGCCCTTTCATTCCTGGATCTGGGAATGGAGAGTTCGGCAAAAGAAATATGGCAATCCGCTCTACAGGCTGATCCGCAGCATCCCGAAACTGTATACAACAGCGGAGTGCATAACTGGCGGTGCGGAGAACTGGCGGATGATGCGTTGCTCCAGCGACTGGATTCGGTTCAGGATGCTCACAGGGAACGCTGGCAGCCGGCTTACTACACGGGACTGGTTCATCTGGAACGATGCGATCCGGAATCAGCCATTCCATTGCTTGAAGCTGCGTTGCGCCAGGCAGGTGAGCAACCTGAAATAGACGCGATGCTGAAAACTGCAACTTCAGGTAGTATCGTTTCCCCCCGCGTACTCCAAAAACTGGAAGTCCACACGGATTACGTTACGTCAGTTTGCTGGAGCAATGACCGTACAAAAATCCTATCGGCAAGCAACGATCGATACATGAAACTCACCGATCTCGAGTCGGGAGAAGTCCTGCGAACATTTTTCGCGGATGGAGATCGAATCGACAGCATTTCAGTCACCAGAGATTTCCGGTTCGCGTTAACGGGTGGTGAAAACGGCAGAGTCTTCCTCTGGGATATTCAAACCGGGCGCCGTTTACGCACGTTATCCGGACATCGAATGGGAATCAAAGCAGTCGACATGACTCCTGATGGCCATTATGGAGTTTCATCAAGCTTCGAAAGTTTGCGTTTATGGGATATAGATGCGGGAATATGTAAAACTACGTTTCCGGAATTCCATAACCAGATCGTTCGCGCGCTCGCGATCACACCGGACGGTCGCTGGATCGTGACTGGAGATAATTCTAATCATTTCATGACACTCTGGGATGGATCATCCGGACGTGTTGTTCGAAAAATCGAAGGCTTGAACCGCCCCGCATCCTGCCTGTGTTTGAGCCCTGACGGACGTTTTGTTCTCGCGGGAATTGACGATGGAACGTTGCAGTTTTGGGATCTGGCAACCGGCCGCCGTTCGCACGTCTTCAGCGGACATACAGGGGAAATCTCCTCACTTTCGCTCAGCACGGATGGGAGATTTGCTCTCTCCGGCAGCTACGACAAGAGCCTCAGATTATGGGACGCAAAATCTGGCCGCTGTCTACGAACGATTCGAAATCTCGGATACGGCGAATTGAAATGCATGAATATAAATGAAGACTGTACCCGGGCAGTCTTCGCGATCGGGTCTCATATTTTGCACTTCAGCTTTCCTGATATCACTGTTCACAAATCACCCTTTCAGGTTTCCCGCGTTTGGTCTCACGATGTATTGTTCGAATCGGAAAGTCTCGCCGCACGATTGATTCAATCAGCGAAAGACGCACTGAAAAGTTCCGACTTTGCCTCTGCGCTCGAAAGCATACGCGAAGCAAGAGGTCTTTCAGGTCACGAACGGTCGCCACAGAATCTGGAAATCTGGAAAGACCTTACTTTCCAATGCAAACGAAGCGGATTGCGCGATGTCTGGCTGTTGAAATCCTTTGAAGGACACGTCCGTGAAGTTTCATCGGTTAGTTTGAACCGGAATGCCAGAAGGATGCTATCCGGATGCGATGTCGGCAGTATGCGTCTCTGGGATACCGAGACAGGAGAATGCTTTGCAACTTACGAAAAGGAAACCTGGTGGCCCTGGATCAAAACCGTTTGCTTGAGCGGCGATGGAACATTTGCACTTTTTGGAGGAAGCCAGTCGGAGAAAGTCTGGCTGCTGGATACGCTTACAAAAAAGGGTCGTAAATTGGGAGAGCACAGCAGCGGCCTGGGAAGCTGGGTGAATTCTGTTTCTTTGAGCTCCGATGGGAGCCTGGCACTTTCAGGAGGCACCGACAAGACGGCACGACTCTGGGATGTGAAGACAGGTAAATGCCTTCGCATCTTTGGTCATGATGATGGCATCCAGCATGTTTGTTTTTCACCGGATGATCGATTCGCGCTCACTGCGGCAGGAGAGAAAAACACAATCGGATACGTGAATCTTGCTACTGGGAAGTTCAATTGCGTGTTCGAAACAGATTTGCGGAATTGGATTTCAGCCTGTTTCACGAAAGACGGTCGCCGAATCATAGTTTCAGGCACCGGCGCGGGCAATATGAACCCGATGATATTGGTCTGGGATTTAGCCACTCGAAAATGCATCCAGACAATCAACGATTCCGGAATCCACGCAGTGGTCACACCGGATGGTAAATGGATTCTTTCCGCGGAAGGCGCCGCATTAAGAGTGATTCAACTGGAGACCGGCGAGTGCATAAAAGAAATCGAAGCTCACAAGTCCTGGATCACTTCGCTTTGTCTCAGTGCGGACGGGCGTTCCGTTGCAACAGCAAGCAGAGACAAAACGCTTCGGCTGTGGCATCTGGACTGGGATCTGGAGGCTCACAAATCCGATTGGAAACAGGAAGATTCGCTACCATTTATAGAAAGCTTTCTCACGCTACACACTCCGTATTCGGCACAGATTCCTGGTGATCGCGATCCCAACGACGATGAAAAAGCAAGGAGACTCACCAGAACAGGCACTCCGGTCTGGAATGATGAGGACTTCTCTGAATTCTTACGTCACATGGGCGCGGCAGGCGTAGGATTCCGCGAAGATAACTTGCGACAGTACGCGCAGATGAGACGATTACTGATTCAAAGCGAGCTGGCATCCGCGGAGAAAAAATGGCCCGATGCTCTGAGTCTGGCAAAGGAAGCGCGCGCGAGCGCACCCTATACTCGTGATCCGTTTTGCATGAACGCATGGGCTGCGCTGGCTCAATATTGCCGTCGAACTAAATTTCGTGAAGGATGGATGGAAACCGAATGGGAAGGCCATACTGCACCTATCCGCGCATTGCAGGTGAGCACATATGGCGGTCGTGCCCTAACCGGAAGCGATGATAACGCCGCACGGGTCTGGGATTTAACTTCAGGCAAGTCGTGGGTATTTGAAAAGCATTCTTCACCTGTGTGTTGTGTCGCTTACCATCCGGATGGTTTGCGTGCGCTCAGCGGCAGTTCTGACGGCAAGTTGTTGTTGTGGGAAATTGAAACCAATAAAGTCGTTCAACAGTATGCAAACCAAGAAGCTGTAATTCGATCCGCATATTTTCTGCGGAGAGGTGATCAAGTTCTAACCGCAAGTGATGACAGTACGCTCCGCCTATGGGAGACACAAACAGGCGATTGCACACGCATCCTGAAGGGCCATTCGGGCGCTGTTTACTCCGTGTGCGCCGCCGCGGATGGGCGCTGGGCTCTTTCAGCGGGACAGGACCGAACCATTCGACTCTGGAATCTGTCAAATGGGAAATGCATCCGCGTTCTAAATGGTCATCGTGGCCCCGTTCGTTGCGTTACATTGGATCCGGCCAATCGATTGGCATTTTCCGCAGGCGATGATAAAGCGGTGATGGTATGGGATGTATTTACAGGGCAATGCTTGCGCACATTCTCAGGACACGAGTCTGCGGTTGCATCGATTCAATTGACTTCTGATGGCAAATGGCTGTTGTCAACCGGCGAAGATAAAACCGTGCGCCTCTGGAATACATCCTCAGGGGATTGCGTTCGCGTGCTTACACTTTCCGCAGCTGTCTCAACAGTAGGCCTGCGACCGGATGCGTGTTCGATGATTCTTCCAGGTTTGAATTCCGGAATGCAGTTCTGGCGACTCGATTGGGATTTGGAATTACCGGCTTCACAAGACTGGATTGAACAAGCGCGACCGTACATCGAATCGTTTCTGGCACAGCATTCATCGAAACCAGGGGGTTTGCTTTCATTCGGTCATAAAAAACCGGAATGGACCGAACAGGATTTTGATCAACTTCTTTTTACCTTGCGTTGCGCGGGATATGGCTTTATTAGCGCCGATACGATCCGTCTCAAGTTGCATGAATTTTCGGAGAATTGGAATCCGCTTCCAATGCCCTCCGGCAAATAAATAAGGGAACGGGTATGCCAGGCAAGATCATTTTGAGAGTCACTCAGGGACCCATTCAGGGAAGTATTTTTACCTTCGTTGAGCATGACACTTTTATCTTTGGCCGTTCCGAGGATTGTCACGGACGACTCTCGCCAGATGATTCGACGGCCTCCCGGCATCATTTCCTTCTTGAAGCGAATCCTCCGGAAGCCCGGCTTCGGGATCTAGGAAGTCTCAACGGAACCTACGTAAACGGTATCAAATACGGAGGAAGAGGGAAAAACGACACTCCCCATCAGGGAGGCATGAGAAGATTCCCTGAAGTAGATTTGAAAGACGCAGACCAGATTCGAGTTGGGGATACCGTGATGCGCATTTCAGTGGAGTTTGCTCTATGCTGTTGTGAGTGCGGAAAAGAAATTTCTGAAGCCGATCAGGCGCAATGCGAATGGGTTGGCGGCACGCACATCTGTCCTGCCTGCAAGCAAAAGCTTGCTACTGTAAACGAACCATCACGAAAACAGGAGATCAGGCGGTGCGATCAATGCGGGAAGGATGTTTCTGCAGAAATCGGAAAAAGGCGTTACGGAAACTATGTTTGCCTCAATTGCCGCAACAAAGCGGAAGCGGATCCTCTGGCGCTTTTCCTTAGAATGCTTGCTGGAAAACCGGAAGAGGAGACGCCTCACAACATACCCGGTTATGAGATTGTAAAGATGCTGGGAAAAGGTGGCATGGGAGCCGTCTATCTGGCCGTTCGCCAGAGCGATGGCCGGAACGTCGCTTTGAAACTGATGCTTTCCAGGGTGGCTGTCGATGAAAAATCGCGACAGCAGTTTCTGCGTGAGATCGAAATCACACGACAGTTAAGGCATACTAATATTGTAGAGCTTTACGATCATGGATCAGCCGGAACCGCTTTCTATTTTGCAATGGAATATTGTCCCGGAGGCAGTCTGGATAGTCTCATCGAAAAACGCGGTGGCAAGGTGTCATTACTGGAAGCAAAACCGATCATGCTTTCAGCGCTCGAGGGATTGGCGTTTGCGCACCGGGGAGACTTTGTCCACCGGGATTTGAAGCCACAGAATATTTTGCTGGATGCAAATGGCGTCGCAAAAATTTCTGACTTCGGACTCGCAAAAAACTTTGATAAAGCCGGGCTTTCCGGATTGACTGCAACAGGAACGTTCGGAGGGACTCCGGGTTTCCTGCCGCGGGAGCAGTTAATCAATTACAGATTTGCCAAACCGATCAGCGACGTTTGGAGTCTGGGCGCTACATTTTATTGCATGTTAACAGGACAGCTTCCACGCGACTTTCCTCCGGGCCGGGATCCAATCGAAGTCATCTTAAGGGGGGGAATCGTTCCCATCCGGAAAAGAGATCCGGGCATTCCAAAAAAACTCGCCGAAGTGATCGATCATGCTCTGCAAGAACAGTTGAATGATCGCTACGCAACCGCCGATGTATTCCTCATGGAACTGACCCTGGCAATTTAGAGGATCAATTTGCGTCGGAAGGAGATCCGTGAACGCCGCCAGACTATTTTTGGCAATCTCCTTCACTCGCTGACGGCTCCTGCTGAGGGTACAGATTCAAATTTCTCAGCGCCGCGAATGCCTTTTACTCGATGGACAGCTTGCAGAACGAACGAAGGACTTTACAACGGCCCGAACGAAAGCAGAAGAAAGCCGCAAGCTCGTTGAGCAAAACAGTAATCCCCGCCGTGTATGGCTCCCGTTTTTAATCGACCGGCAGTTGCCGAAGGATCTCCGCAAATTGTCTTTTTGACATACTTCCTGAAGCCATTTCCAGCATGGCATCTAGCAGGATTCCTTTGGGATCTCTCAGAGAGATGCCGTTGAGTTCAAGGAATACAAGACCGGCGACAAGAGCTGTTCTCTTGTTCCCATCCAGAAACGGATGGTTCATACAAATGTGATACGTGTACGCTGATGCCATTTCGTAAATATCGGAGTGGAGCCATGCACCGCCAAAGCTTCCTTCCGGTTGAGCCAGGGCAGACTCCAGGAGTCTGATGTCTCTCATTCCATGGACCCCGCCATAAATCTGGATCTGGTTGCTATGGATTTCAACGGCGTCGGCCAGGGTAAGAAAAACCGGAGTTTTCACAAAACACTACTTCGCAAGCGACCGCAAAGTTTGCGAATGACGTCGATTGATCTTCGTCAGGGCCGACTGAATTCTTTTCTCCCTGTTCGCATCCTTTACCGGTGAGATGATCAGGTTCTTCCCGTCGGTGACGATTTCAAGTGGAGTATCTTTGTCAATCTTCAAAAGCTCCAGAATTGCCTTTTCAATTACCAATGCCAGACTGTTTCCATGTAACGTAAGTCGCTTAATCATGATTTCTCCGATGGTTATACAATGTATTAACATTGTAATACCGCAATCCCCAAAACGCAAATTTTCCCGGATCGTCGCGGCGAGCCATTCCGCGCTGATAACAGCCTTGCTGCGCGGAGTCATTGGCTTTCTGATGTGGGCTACCGGAACACGTTGATGTTTTTAGCCGCGCGCGCATGGGAAACCGCCGAATCGGAATCCGGATGTGGAGGGAGTAGCAAATCACGCCGGAAACATTTCTGTTTTGCTTTTTGGACAACAAAGTTTATCTGTACGCAATGTCGCACTCACATCGGCATATCGGGCAAAGGAGGAAAGTGAATGAGCTAAACTCGGAGCAAAGAAATGGGACTGCTTTTAAAACTTTTTTGCATATGGAATCCTCCCCCTCTCTAAAATCTTGAACCCACGAAACCATCCATGGTTTCATACCGACCTTAGCAAGTGTCGTTCCAGCGCCGCCCTCTCGGAGGTCAGAGAGTCAAGCTGCACTTCGTGTTCGAAAACCGGATAGGAGAGTATGATTTTCGAATATTCACCGCGGAAACTGAAACAGAACAGCCGCAATGTAATTGCCGCATTCCATGGAATCCGGGAGGACTCACTGTTTGAGATGAGATTTTAGAAATGGCTCGTAGCGCGTTTTTAGATTTGCGTTCAGTTCGATCGCTTTTCTAATCGAAGCTTCACCCTGCATGGAACGATTCTGAAGCAATTCCAGCATTCCCTGAATGGCGTACGCTTCGGCAAGTTGCGGGCTTAATCCAATTGCTTTCTCTGCTTCTGCGTAGCCGAGATGGATTTCCTTTTCAGCAGTTTGGCCGCTATGGAAAAGGAAATACGACTGCCAGTAGAAACTTTCCGCTTTCCCCATCCGCGCCTCGGCATATTCAGGATACAACTCCAGAGCCTTATCAAAATGGGAATGTGCCAGCTTCAGATTCAAGCTTGGATTCTTGCCGGAACGGATATCATCCCTGGCGGCGATCGTGTGGAGATTTCCATAAGTGAGGTGCGGCTCGGGCCGGTTTGGATTAATTCGTATCGCCGCTTCGTGCGCCTCTATTGCTTCGGACAGGACATTTTTCAGAGGCTTCTTTTGCTGATGCAGGTACAGCGCCTTGTCCGTAAGGATGCTTGCAAAATTGACGCGCCCCACATCAAAAGAGGGATTGATCTGGTTTGCTCTCCGGCTGTGCTCCAGAGCTTGCTCCAAAGAAACGTTCGCATTTATTCCCATTTTCATTTCATACTGTGACCTGACGGAGTAACCGGCGGAGCGCATCGAAAGCCATTGCATTTTGGGGGGTTCTCGCAATTGCTTTTCTGGAAATTTCCACAACAGAGTTGGCTGACGGGAGGGGATTCAAGCCATGGCCAATCTCATACAAAGCTTTGTTTGTGTAAACGCTGGCGAGATTGATAAAGATCGCCGGGAGTCCCGGATTGATTTCAGAAGCTTTCCGATAACTTTTGGCAGCATCATCCAGCGAGGAGCGTGGATCCAGACCGCGCATCATTTCAAACTGTCCTTTCAAGAAATATGCAGATCCAACGTTGTTGTGATTGTATGCAAGGTTCTGGTTCAAGCTCAATGCTTTCCGGTAATATCCGATCGATGCATCCACCGACCGGCGAGGATCCTGTCCTCGCATCAGGTCCACCTTTCCTGTAAATATCGCCACTCTACCGAGGCCTTCGAAAGCTGAAATCAAACTCGGATTGATTTGAAGAGCTGCTTCGTATTCCATCGCCGCCATTTTCAGTGATGTAGCAGGATTCATTCCATGATTGATCTCATATTCCGCCTGGATCTCATACGCAGTGCCAATCAGGCGACGGGATTTTTCATCCTTTGCATTCAAACCGGATGCATGTTGCGATGCTGCAATCGCTTTCGCTAAAGCAGATCGCGGATCTTGCCCTTTGGGAATCTGAGATTCGGCCCACCGCAGATGAGCCGCAGCAGCACCGTTGAAAGCATCCACCATTTCCGGATCCGCGATGGAAGCGCTACTGCATGCGGTCTGCGCCTCCTCATATGCTGTTTCCGCGATGCGCCGGTTTGATACGTTTGGAGTGTCATGATTTCCACCTGTAACCCGCAGTTCTGCAAATAAACTTCAGCATCACTGTTCGCTTTGCTGGACGCTTCTGCGTATGCCGCTTGCGCCTTTTTGTAGTTTGTCATTGCTTCATCATTCTTGCCTTCATCGCGTCGCAGGTTTCCTACTGCAACGTAAGAATCGCCGATTAATTTTCTGGCTTCGTATAACCACGGAAACTTGCGTAAACTCTCGAACGCTTTCTGTTGCGCTTCCTGATACTTCTTCTCCAGGTAAGCAACGACCGCTTCTCCGTATTCACCGGATTCGCCTGCAGCCTCTTCTCCCTGCCGAAGCCACCGCAAAGCTGGATCACGAAGGGACTTGTCTATTTCTTTTTTGCGTGCTTCTCTTTGCTCTGCGTTTGAAATTCTTTCCAGGCTTTGTAGCTCCTGTCTGTACAACATGGCCTTTGCGAGTCCCAGCGAATAAGCGACTTCAGCAACGTTGTAGTCGTATACATTCCATGCTTTTTGAAGATTTGTTTCCGCTTCGGCATACCTGCGCATTGCCAGATAGCCGCGACCAATCGCAAAGTGGCCCGGACCCAGAGCAGCCTCCGCATCGTTTTTCATGCGTTCCTGGATGATTTTCAATCGTAGTTCCGCAATCGCTTCTTCTTTGCGAACGTCATGCAAAGGAGAGGTGTACATATGGCGGAGCGTTTGCTCCAGATATTTCAACTCCTGACCAAACTCCGTCGCATAACGGATTTTATCGCGCGAAACTATCCAGGCGCGGATTCCAAGTCCTGCTGATAAAAGGATTGCAAGCGCCGCTGCAATCAATAGAACCGAAACCGTCCGGTGCTTTTTTGCTTTCCGGATCGTGCGAGAAGTCCATGTAACGGGAGTTCCCAGGATCGGTTCCCCATCCAGAAATCTGCCGAGATCTTCTGACAGAGCTCTCGCTGATTCGTAGCGGTGGGACCGTTCCTTTTCCAGGCATTTCATAAGAATTGTATTGAGTACTTCCGGAATAACCGGATTCAGTTTGCGAGCGGAGGCAGGCTCCTCTTCGATCACCTTGATAAAAACTTCTACAACCTGTCCTTCGAATGGCTGATGACCTGTGAACAGCTCGTAGAAAGTTGCTCCGATGCTATAGATGTCACTTCGAGCATCAACCTGATGCGCGTGCCCAAGCGCCTGTTCAGGTGACATATAGAAC
>JAKEFK010000140.1 GCA_022616075.1 bacterium | reverse complement strand
TGCAAGCCCTGGAACATGCCAATTTCCCGGACAATAAATTCTGTGTAGACTGGGTCTGAAAAAAGCCTACAGAATTGTGTTTGTGCTCAGGCCCGCATCAATTCTTAGTAAAGTTTCTTGTTTCATGGGACACCATCCACCATTTCCGGCAAAGTTGGAGATTTGAAACGTATCCGGCATAGTTGTCCTGGACTCGCAATCTCTAATACTTCATCCGCACCTTCGTCTGTTTGTTGCAGGCAGATCCGGAAAGGCTTTTGGATTGTGACTATGTTTTCTCCCACCTTCAGGTCGATATCTGATCCGCTCACTGCTAGTTTTGTCAATGGCGCTTGATGCAGTTGAATGTTTCCACACTCCACATCCACCAGCCAGTTCGAATGTAATCTGGAAAAAGAGATCAGAAAGTTTTGCCAGTCCTCTTTTGGTATTTCGCGAATCATATTCATAAACCTGCCGGTTATGTTTCTCCCTCTTCTCCGGGATGCCATTCGGCGGTTGTTTCCAGGGGTTGGACAGCTCGCGTTCGATCCTCATGCAGGAGCTTTTGATCTTTCATGGTTGGCTTTCTCCAACAGTTCAATCACCTCTTCATCCGTATTTTGTGAAAAATTCTCATACCAGTAGCCAACGCCAAAGAAGGGCTCAGGAGTTTTTGCGCAAACGAGGCGATCTACTACAGATTGAAACTCTTCTGAAGTTTGAGGGGCCGCCACCGGCACGGCAACGATAATTTCAGCGGCATTCATTTGCCGCAAAGCCATGGCAGCCGCCCGCATGCTTGCGCCGGTTGCCAGACCATCATCAACCAGAATGATTGATTTTCCTTCAACTTCAATTGGTTCTCTGTCTCTTCTGTACAGTTTTTCTCGTCTTTCTAATTCTCGTTGCTCTTGAGCAACTACGGCTGCGATTGCATAATCAGGAATGCGCAGTTCCTGAATGATTTCTTCGTTTAGAACTCTCACGCCGCCACTGGCAATTGCTCCCATGGCGAGTTCTTCCTGACCGGGAACGCCGAGCTTTCGCACCAGAAAAATATCCAGGGACAGATTCAAGGCGGTTGCGACTTCAGATGCGACAGGAACACCGCCGCGCGGAAGAGCGAGAACAATTGCCTCTTTCCTCCCGGCATATTCCTTGAGCTTTCCTGCCAGATACCGGCCGGCATCGAATCTGTCCTTAAAAAGCATTCTTCATTTCTCTTTCCTTAAATTTAATATCGCGATTCGGAATATGAGGTGATCGATGCGCTACAAGTGCTGTAGTCGCTGGCGTGACGGGACAAATTCCGATAATCTATGTCAACAGGAGGAAGAGCATGGATAAGAGATTCTTCATTTCCGGAATAGTGATCGGTATAGCTTCGTTGCTTCTCGGCTTTGTGATTCATGCAAATCTGTTGGTAGGAGATTACGCGCAGTTGACAGGCTTATTTCGAGGTCCGGAAGATGCTCAAAAGCATTTTCCCTTCATGTTGATTGCGCATTTTGTGCTTGGATTCGGATTCACGTGGATTTATCGCAAGGGTGTAGAAGCGGGCAAACCGGCAATCGGGCAGGGTGTTCGTTTTGGTCTTGCGGTCGCAGTGCTCATGACAATTCCGATGTATTTGATCTACTATGCCGTTCAACCTATGCCCGGTATGGTGGTCGCCAAGCAGATCGGATTTGATGTGATCGGGGTGATCCTGCTTGGCATTCTTGCTGCGCTGCTGAATCCACCGTCCCAATCGTAAGAACATCCCGGTCACAGGTTTCCTTCGTCATCAGTCTATACATATATAAGGAGGAAACCTATGAGGATGTTCGATGTTCAAGCAATCACAATTGAGGCCTCGTATGACGAAGCTTTTCGTTACATCGCTGATCCCTTGCGTCTTCCTGAATGGACCAGCGCCTTCAAATCCGTTTCCGAGGGGCGTGCGCGCCTGGAATCACCAGCCGGAAAGGTGGATATTGAACTAAAAGTCAATCATTCTCTTCAGCACGGCGTCATTGATTGGGTTATGACTTTTCCGGATGGAACGATGGCATCAGCTTTTTCGCGTTTGCTACTGGCGGGCGATCGGCGCTGCATTTTTGTGTTTATTTTGATGCCTCCTCCCGTCCCTCTGGAGCAATTGGAAGGAGCTCTTGAACAACAGTCGCAGGTTCTGCAAGCTGAGTTGAAACGTCTTTGTGAAATTCTGGGAGGTTCGGCTCAGTAAAATGGAATTAGAGCAACTAGTGGAGTTGGCCAAACAAGGCGATAGGTCCGCGCTTGAAGAAGTGGTTCTGCGGATTCAGGATCGCGTGTACGGTCTTGCCATGCGAATGCTATGGCGCCCGGCCGATGCGGAGGATGCTACACAAGAGATTTTGATCAGGATCCTGACGCATCTGGGCACCTTCCGCAACGAAAGCGCTTTTACAACCTGGGTTTATCAAGTCGCTTCGAACTATCTTCTCTCAACCCGGAAGCGTCTTGCGGAAAGGGAAGAAATCACGTTTGAAGATTTTGGTAAGCAGTTGGAAGAAGGATTAAAGCAACGTCCTTTGCTCGAAGAGAGTTCCATCGATAGAGAACTCATGATCCAGGAGATTAAGATAGGTTGCACTCACGGTATGTTGCTTTGTCTGGATCGCGAGCACAGGCTCGCCTACATTTTGGGTGATATTCTCGAACTCAGCAGTCAGGAAGGAGCAGAAGTTGTGGGCATTACACGCACGAGCTTCCGTAAACGCCTTTCCCGCGCGCGAAATCGGATCCGAAAATTTATGAATCATCATTGCGGTATCGTCAATACGAAAAATTCTTGCCGCTGCGCAAAACGGATTGCGTTTGCGATAAGATCGGGGCGAGTAGATCCCGATGACCTGTTGTTTGCTGAACATCCGGTTCGGACAACGAAAGAAATCACGATTCAACAGATACGACGACTTCATGAATTACAACGTTGCACCGCGCTTTATCGCAGCCATCCTGAATACGCTGCGCCTCAATCGCTCGTACAAAAATTGCGTGATCTGATTTTTGTTCAGAGTAAATCTCTTTCAAAGATGTAATGATTTGGAAAGCCGCGGGTAATCATTTAAAGAGTTACCGTGTGGTAAGATCATTTCATCTTTGGATCCATGATCGGCAATAGAGCGAGACCATCCATTCTAATCTTTTGCCTGATGATTTTTGCCACTCCTGTTTATGCGCAGGTCCCGTTTAATCTGATCATTTCGGAGCAGTTGCGAAGCACTTTTACACTTGTTGGATCGGGAGCTCGCGCTGCTGGAATGGGCGGAGCATTTACAGCAGTTGCTGATGATGCGACGGCTGCATCTTTTAATCCGGCAGGACTGGCACAGCTTGTTGTTCCTGAAGCTTCTGTTGTCTTTGATCACTTAGATCTACAGGACCAGTATCTCGATTTTGTGGTGCTCGATCCGGTTGAGGCACCTCTTCCCCTTAGCGATTCGGAGGCGCAATTCGACCGGAACAGCTTGAATTTCCTTTCTTTCAGTCTTCCGTTTGCAGTCGGAGACCGAAGATGGGCGGCACAATTCTCCACGCAGAAAGCGGTGGATCTCACTTATCATGGCGACCGGCTTTTTAGCGAAATCGATTCTGAGGGAAATCCTGTGGTCGATATACAGCAAGTCACCGATCAGTCCGGAGGGATCCGGATCTATTCCGGCTCCCTGGCTATTTCGGCAACACGGAGAATGCTGATTGGAGTTGCGATCAATCACTGGAAAGGGGACTGGGATTCTTCCAGCTTTACTTCTGAAACGATCGTAGAAGATCCGGAGGATGTGGAGTTTCTGTCGTTCACGCAGACGAACGCGTTATCTGCATGGAATTTTGACCTGGGAATGTTACTGCAGTATAAGTACGCGAATGTCGGAATTCGCTACCGGTCTGGTTTTTCTGCGGACTACACGCTGAAGGTAAGAGTGGACACGAATATCGAGGATCCGTTGATACCACTCCCCGATACCACAACAGAATTGGAGTGGCCGTCTACATTGAATCTCGGACTCGCGTTGAAACCTTCGGACAAAGTCACTCTGGCTGCCGACTTCGGTCGAACGGACTGGTCAAAGATGCTGTTCAATGCCGGCGTCCAGACTGGAAAAGTCAATTTCTTCGACCTGGAGCCTCAAGTGTCAACTCGCGTGAGTCCTGCGTACGATTGGAGAGTCGGGGCGGAGTACTTATTTTTTCATCGTTCAGTAATCATTCCGGTTCGCGGCGGTTGGTTTTATGAACCGCAGCCGGGAATCGATGCGGTTACGGGGAAAAGATTCGTGAACAAAGGATATACTGCTGGTGTAGGGGTGAAAATCGGATCGGTGGCAGTTGACTTTGCTTACCAGCGAAAGAATTCCGATACTCCTATCACGCTCTTTGAACCGGATGATCTTGTTATCGGAGACCGTAACAATCCTGCTGAAGGAAGGCTTCAGCGCAGCGAAAACAGAATGTTCGTTTCGATGATCCTACAACTTCCCAGGTCACTTGGTCGTTTAATACCCGCCATTTTCGTTGAACCTGAAAAAAGCCCGATTGAAAACAAATGAGAACGAACAGTCCAATGGTCGCATGGATCATTGGATTCTTGCTAACCACCTCTTTTCCG
>JAKEFK010000139.1 GCA_022616075.1 bacterium | reverse complement strand
TCCTGTTTTAAATTTAGCAGGCGGGCGGCGGTCAGTAGCGCGCTGATCACGCAGCACGCAGAACTGCCCAATCCGCGTTTTGGCGAGATTTCAGTCTCAATGTTCACATGGAAGTGCCAGTCATCAGGAGAGACCGGATAACAGCTTCGTAGAACCTTCAGATAAAGATTCTCTTCACGCGGCAATTCCAAAGGACGCCCATTGCATGTCATTTCAAATTGAAAATCGCGCGCAGAATGCACAGAGGTCTTGAAATAAAGTGAAATCGCCAGACCCAGAGTATCAAAACCGCATCCAAGATTGCTCACACTGCCGGGGACTAGAATCTGAAAACTTTTGAAGGATTTTGTCCAATGTCGAAGGTCGTTTTCTTTGTTTGACTGCTCTGTCTTCTCGTTATAGTTTTTAGGCATACAGTCAATTTACAGGAGGTAAGGTCATGATATCCCGCGAGACGCTCTCCGATCTTATGTCTTTTGATCCTGGACAATATCTTACAACAACTCTCTATCTAACTATCGACGGGGCTCCGAATCCAACGTATTTGATCGAAGTCAAAGAACTTATCAAAAAAAGGCAAAAAGAATTAAACGATCAGCCACTCACAGCTGATGTCCGGAAATCGGCGAATGCGGACTTACGCAAAATTCGCGAGTTTGTAAACCATAAATTTGAAAGGAATGGGGTCAGAACATTGATCGTTTTTAGTTGCTCAGCAAAAAAATTCTGGAAAATTCTTACGCTGAACTTATCTCTTCTGAGTCAGCTCACGGTTGGATCGAAGCCCTATACTCGACCATTGACTCTGCTGCTGGATGAATACCGGCGTTTTCTGGTGATCCTCGTGGAGCGTTCGAAAGCCCGCCTGTTCGAAGCGTACGCCGGTGAGATTCGCGAATACACAGATGTGTTTGACGACGTTCCGGGCAAAGTAAAGATGGGAGGATTTGGTGGATATGAAGAACGGAGGATTGAACGTCACATTGAAGACCACGTCCGGCGCCATTTCAGACGCGTTGCCGATGTTGGTTTTGAATTGTTCAAACAGCACTCGCACGATTCTATAGTTTTGTTGGGCTCCGAGCAAAACACGAATGAGTTTCATCATTATCTTCACAACACACTTCATGACCGGATCGTTGCGACGGAAGTGGAGGAGTTTAATGCAGGTTTGAAGTCGATTTTAGACCGCATTATGAAGATGGAACATGCGATGAAAAATCAGGAGGACAAGAAACTCCTGACGCGCCTGTTCAATCAGGTAAAGTCAGGCGGATTGGGCATTGTTGGATTGGATTCAACGATCCGCGCGCTGCAGCAAGGGCAAGTGAATTCCCTCGTTGTGGAAGCCGGTTTCACGAAGGATGGTTATCGTTGTACCGAGTGCCGCAGTCTATCTACACGGAACGGTTCCTGTGACTATTGCGGGGGAAACACTCAAATCGTTCAGGACATTATTGAGGAAGCGGTTCAGCAGGCGCTGAGCCAGGGCTGCCAGGTTAAGTTTATCAGTCTTCCAGAATCCGAATTGTCGATGGCAGGAAAGATCGGCGCTATGCTGAGATTTAAGACTTAAGGCAGGCAAGATGCCTGCGGCGCCGGCTAAAAGCCGGCGGACATCAATGCCGCCAGAATGGCGGCGCTCATCTTTGATCCTAAATGACCGCCGGCATTCTGCCGGCATGGTTCGTTTAGAAAATCATTCTCCTCGTAAATACAGAAGCAAATGTAGAAACTCCAGTGCAGGCTGGAAGCCCTGCGCTCCTTAAGCAGCCTTTTCTTCCGGGTGGCGCAACTTTTCGATCGCTCCGTTGAGAAGACGATCCACTCCTTCCTCCTGGTCGGCGGTTTTAACGACTTCTTTGTACGGAATTGCCGGTTCGATACCAATCCCTAAGATCGGTCTTCCTTTTGGAGTGAGATATTTCTGCGTGGTTAAGACGACCCAATTTTGACCGGCAGGCAGCAGTTTTTGAATTCCACCGCGGCCAAAAGTTCGAGTTCCGTACGTCTTGGCAATTCCAGAATCCTGAATCGCTCCTGCAATGATTTCCGTTCCGCCCGCAGTCGTATAGTCGATTAGCACGAGCATTTCACCTGAAAATAAAGTGCGGTCGTCACCCGTGATCTTTTTTGTGACTCCTTCGCGGCCGGCAATCTGAACGATCGGGACGGCCTTTACAAAGAGATCGGTGACTTTTATGGCGGTATCCTGGGTCTCATCCGTGCATCCGCGCAAATCCAGAATCAGTTTTTGAATACCCTGTCGCTGAAAGGCTTCCAGCTTTTTCTCGATTTCCGATTCCACACCGGGCAAGAGGTGACGAATTGCTATGTATCCGATGTTTTGTTGAATTACGTAACTCTCCGAATAAGGTTTGGAAATCGCTCGACGCACCAGAACCAACTCTTCCGGCTTTTCCAGAGATCCGCGAAACATCGAAAGCTTTACTTCCGTGCCGGGATTGCCTTTCATCAGCTGATAAATGCGGTAAAGAGGAATACCCTGGACGTACTGTCCGTTAATACTGCGGACGAAATCGCCTGCCTTGATCTTTTTTGTTTCCGCAGAGGAGCCTTTCTCCACCGCGACAACCACCACCATTCCATAACGTCGCGCGATGGTTACACCTACTCCAGCCTGCGTTGCCAGTGCATCAATCTCCTTTTTGTATTGATCGATATCTTTTCCTTTGATGAAATACGATTCGGAATCCAGGCTTTCCACCATTCCATACATCGCCGAATCCATAACTTTGTTGAAATCCACGTCTTCTACATAATTGGTATCTACCAGATGCAACACGTTTGTGAAAATAGTGAGGTAGCCGTAAGGGCTCGTGTTCGGCGCATTTCGCGCCAGCAAAGCGCCGATGGAGGTAAATAAGACAACAAGACCGGAAGCGAACATCAAAAGATATTTCCTGTTCAAAAGAAGCTCCTGTGTCGAAGCGGTTCAGGGCCGCTCGCTAGATTTGGATTATAAGAAGTGGTCTCTCGACAGTCAAGAAAATTGTAACTGCCAAAACGCCCAGAACACCAACCGAGCTGGAATGTTATTTTCTTGGCGACTTGGCGTCTTGGCGGTTCATTTTAAAGCTTGTTTTCGAGCTATTGCTTGTGGCATAATCTCAAAGTTCCAGCTATTTCATTGTAAAAAATAGAGTTATGAGAATTCTTGTAATTGGTTATGGCGGTCGTGAACACGCCCTTGTTTGGAAACTGAAACAATCTTCCAACATAACGGAGATGTTTTGCGCCGCAGGGAATCCCGGGATTGCCGAATCTGCCAGCGTTGTGGACATTGATGCAGCCAATATTGTTGAGCTCGCGGAATTTGCTTCGGATGTCAAGATTGATCTGACAGTAGTGGGTCCGGAAATAGCTCTCGATCTAGGGGTTGTGGATGAATTCCAAAAGAGGGATCTGCGCATATTTGGTCCTACGAATTCCGCTGCTGAACTCGAAAGCAGTAAGGTTTTTGCGAAAGAGTTTATGAGCCAGCGTGGAATTCCAACAGCTCATTTTCGCATTGCGAACAGCGCAGAAGAGGCGGAACGGATCGTAAAGAGCGGCGAATTCCGTTTTCCGGTCGTTGTAAAGGCGGATGGTCTGGCTTCGGGCAAAGGAGTGCTGGTTTGCCACGATGAGCGACAGGTCCGTGATGCAGTTGAGACGATCATGCTTCATCGCAAGTTTGGAAAATCCGGAGACCGGATCGTGATCGAAGAATTTCTCGAAGGTGAAGAGATTTCCTTTCATGTGATTTCCGATGGCAAGAAGGTATTGCCGCTTGCCGCGAGCCAGGACCATAAGCGGCTTTTGGATGGCGATCAGGGGCCGAATACCGGCGGGATGGGCGCCTATTCACCAACCATTGCAATCAATAAGAATATCCATCGAAAGATCATGAACGAAATCATCCTGCCGACGATCTCCGGCATGGCGGAAGAGGGAAGGCTTTACCAGGGTGTCCTGTACGCTGGCTTGATGCTGACGAAAGATGGTCCTCGTGTACTTGAATTTAATTCGCGTTTTGGCGATCCTGAAACTCAGGCCCTGTTGACACGGATCGATTGTGATCTGGCTGAGGTTCTAATGCTCGCCTGTCAGGGACGTCTGGATGAAGCCCGTGTTGAGTGGAAGAAAGAAGCCAGCATCTGTGTTGTGCTTTGCTCGAAGGGATATCCGGATAATGTAGAGTCTGGACATGAGATTACGGGAATAGAAGATGCCAGGGCGACGGAAAACGTGCTGGTTTTTCACGCCGGAACCGCTTTGCGGGATGGCAAAGTTGTGAGTTCAGGAGGCCGTGTTCTGGGTGTCACGGCAACCGCTCACAATCTATCGTCTGCCTACGATCTTGTCTATAGCGCCGTCTCAAAGATTCATTTTAATGGGATGCACTACAGGAAAGATATCGCAAAAAAGGCGCTGGAGCATTTCAAGCATTAAATTCAAACCGGCAAGCCGCCAAGGCGCCATGCTGGAAAAATAAGAATAAATAATTCTTGGCGATCTTGGCGCCTTGGCGGTTAAAATTACAAATATGCCACAGGTTGTTATATTCATGGGTAGCAGATCCGATTTGGAAAAATTATCGGAAGCTGTCGCGATGCTGAAGGATTTCGGTGTGAGCTACGAAGTGCATGTTTGTTCTGCGCATCGTTCTCCTCGATATCTTCAAGAAACGCTGAAGCGGCTCGAACAGGACGGTTTGCAAATCGTGATTGCCGCCGCCGGTGGCGCGGCCCATCTCGCGGGTGTTTGCGCCGCGCAAACATTGTTGCCTGTGATTGGCGTGCCGGTTGACGTTCCGCCATTGAATGGGCTCGATTCGTTACTCTCGACCGTGCAAATGCCGGGCGGCATTCCGGTTGCAACCGTTAGCATCGGAAAGGCTGGCGCAAAAAATGCAGCCCTGCTGGCTGTGTCGATCCTCGCGCTGCAGCAAGAAGAATTGTTGGAACGGCTTCGTAAGTATCGTGAGGATATGGCTGCCGGAATTGAAAAGCAGGATCGCGAACTAAATTCATGAACACGTATCAAGTACATTTTCTTGGATGCAAGGCCAGCCTGTCTGATGCGATGGGATACGCCGGAATCCTTCAGAGGGCCGGTTGGAAAGAAGCGGCCGAAGGTGAAAACGTTTCGCTCGTTCTTATCCAAACCTGCACGGTGACCATGTCTGCTGATGCGCAAGGCAGGCAGATGGTGCGCAAACTAAAGAGCCGGCATCCTTCAGCCCGCATACTGTTAACCGGCTGTTATGCGCAACGGGCGGAAGAAGAGTTGACCGCCATGCCCGAAGTGGATTACGTAATTGGGAATTTGAACCCCAACAAGCGAGAACTATTTTCAAAAATTGCAAATGCAAGCCGCAATGAAGATACCGATTTTCCGATGCCAGGCGAATTTGCGCGCACGCGTCCGTTCATCAAAATACAGGATGGTTGCGACGCGCGCTGTTCGTATTGCATCATCCCGGCCGTTCGTGGAAAGAGCAGGAGCCTGCCGGTCGAAGAAGTTGTAAGGCGAGTGGAACTCTTTCGAGATCGCGGTTACCAGGAGATGATTCTAACCGGCATCAGCATGGGTGGATATGGAAAGGATCTAAATCCAAAGAGCAGTCTCAGCCATTTGATGAGCAAACTTCATTCGCTTCCCGGGAATTTCAGAATCCGCCTGAGCTCGATCGAGCCAGAAGAGGTTGACGAGGACTTTTTGGATATCTTTACGTCCAGCGACCGGTTTCAGCCTCATTTGCATCTGCCGATTCAAAGCGCGTCGGATCAGGTGCTCAAAAAGATGCGGAGGCAGTACCTCTTTCGCCGTTACGATTGGATCGTGAAGCGCTTGTTTGCTGCAAATGCCCGGATCAATCTGGGTACGGATATACTCGTGGGTTTTCCTGAGGAAGACAGCCAGGCGTTTGAGGAGACGTATCAGTACGTTCAGAATGCCCCCTTTGCGTACTGCCATGTGTTTCCCTTTTCGCCGCGTCCCGATACACCTGCGGCATCCTATCGAAGAGAATCGAGCCATGCCGAAGTGACGGAACGCGCGGCAAAACTTCGCGATCTGGCGCATCAAAAGAATTTGCAATATCGCAGTCAGTTCGTTGGAGAAGAGCTGCCGGCACTGCTATTGCATGGGACAGGCGAAGCATTAACCGGCAATTACATTCGCGTAGAGGTTCCCGAAATCACAAAGAAGACTGGCTTCGTATCTATTAGAATTCATTCAGTAGATGGCGTTCGGACACACGGAGCCATCGTTCAGTAGGAGGATTTTACAATGCCTGGATTCATTAAAACAAAAAAATTCTTAGTTCTGCTGGCTTTGATTGTCGCAGGCGGAGTTTTCCTGAATTTCTCGGTTTGGTCCCATCCCAAGATGCGGGATGTAAAAGAAAAAGTAATCATCATCGGTTTCGACGGAATGGATCCCGATCTGGCTCAACAATATATGGATCAGGGATTACTTCCGCATTTCAAAAAGCTGGCCGCTCAGGGAACTTTTACCTCTCTGGGCACGACAAATCCACCGGAATCCCCGGTGGCTTGGGCATCTTTTCAAACAGGATTAAATCCCGGTGGACACAACATCTATGACTTCCTGACTCGCAGCACGGAAACATATTTGCCGAATCTCGGGATGGTCAGCGTAGAACCTCCGAAATTCTTATGGAAGCTGATTCCGATCAAAATGCCGCACGTCGAAACGATCCGCAAAGGAACACCCTTCTGGGTCCAGGCAGGTAAAAATGGCATTCGCACAACAGTACTGACCGTGCCTCTGTCCTATCCACCGGATGATATCCCCGGCGGATTCATGATGGCTGGATTGCCGCTGCCTGACATTCGCGGAACAACGGGAACCTTTTACTACTGGGCCACCGACCTCTCTGATTTCGAAGTGGGCGATGCGGAAATGGGCGGCAAAATCGGTCGCTTAGAGTTCAATGGTGATAAAGCGACCACAGTCATCATGGGTCCTTCAAATCCGATTCTCAAAGCGGAGCAGGAAGAGCTCAAAGCGCTTCCTAAAGATCAAAGGACAATTGAACAGCAAGCCCGTTATGAACAACTCATGGAAAGCGGTTTTAAAGACGTTAAAGTGGAGATGGACGTCCAGAAAGTTGCCGGAGGCGTGAAGATTCGCGTCCACGAACAGCAGATCGATTTGAAGAAGGGGGAATGGAGCGATTGGGTTCCGCTCACATTCAAGATCAATCCGATTGTGAAAATGCGTGGAATGTCGCAGTTCTTGTTGTTGGAAGAAGAGCCCGAAGTGAAGCTTTATATGTCTCCAGTCAACTGGGATCCTCGCAATCCGCCGCTTCCGATTACAAAACCGGACGATTGGTCCAAAAAACTCGTAAAAGAGGTTGGCATTTATAGAACTCTCGGTTGGGCCGAAGCAACATGGCCGTTGAATGAAGAGCGAATTGATGAAGCCACGTTCATTGCGGATGCTTATGTTGCGATGAAAGACCGGATGAAGATCATGGAAAATGAGTTGAAGAAACGAAATTGGAATCTGTTCGTTTCCGTTTACGAAACCACAGACCGTTTCCAGCACATGTTTTATCGTTTGCTCGATCCAAAGCATCCTTATCATGATGCCGAGCTCGCAGCAAAGTACGGGAATGTAGTTCGCGACTTGTATGTTCAGTGCGACAAGATTGTCGGTAAAGCGATGGAGTACGCAGATGAGAACACCACTTTCATGGTGGTTTCCGATCATGGTTTCCATTCGTTCCGAAAGAGCGTAAACCTGAATACCTGGCTGGTGAAAAACGGATATATGTATCTTCACGGGATGGAAGACAAGAGCTACACGTTGAATGATCTGTTTGATCGCGGACAATTCTGGGTGAATACGGATTGGACAAAAACAAAAGCTTACGCCATGGGTCTGGGTCAGATTTACATCAACCTGCAGGGCCGCGAAAAGCAGGGCACAGTGGCGCCCGGTGAAGAGTACGCGAAGCTGCAGGATGAGTTGGTCGCAAAACTGAAAGAAATTAAAGATGAGGAAACGGGTGAATCGGTCATTCTGGATGTTTACAAGCGTGATGACATCTACCACGGTGAATACATTGGAAATGCTCCGGATCTCATGGTTGGCTTCAATGAAGGGTACCGGGTTTCCTGGCAGACAACACTCGGCGGAATTCCAAAAGATCTGTTGGAAAACAATATGAAAAAGTGGAGTGGAGATCATTGCTCCTACGATTACAAAATTACAGCTGGTGTTCTGCTGTCGAACAGGAAGATTGCCAAAACAGATCCGCATTTAGTGGATATCGCGCCTACTGTATTTAAGGCATTAAGTATTACCACACTGCCAAATCTTGATGGGAAGCCGCTTTTTTAATGGAAATGAGCAAAGTAGCGTAGCCGTCCCGGCCGCGGGTTCGCAGGCGAGACGCCCGCGCTACTTTGTTTTTGCCGTAGCAGCCTTTCTGGTTGCTACGGAGCTTCTTGCTCAAGAAGCTCCCGATCCTTCCGCTACACCCGACGATTCGGAAGAGATAACACTTCAAAAACTAGAGACAATTCAAAAGGAGATCTCTGCTCTCCGGCAGGAAGCAAACCGTTTAAGCACCCAGGAGAATTCAGTCCTTGCACAGCTCGCGCAACATGAAGTCGAATACAAAATGAAGACTCACGAAATCGAGCTTCTGGAATTGCGCCAAACGAAGACGGAAGGGGACATTCAGAAACTGCAGGCTACATATCAGGAGATGGAAAAGAGTCTCCAGAAGCAGAAGGAATATTTGACGCGCCGCCTTGTGGAAGCTTACAAGCTGGGCGAACTGAATTATTTGAAGTTGTTACTGCGCGCGAACCAGTCTGCAGATCTATTGCGGAGCTATCAATACATTGCTTATCTCGCTAAGGATGACAGCCGGAAGGTTCAGAACTATCGCGCTTCGATGGTGGATCTAGAACAGACCCGTTTGCGTTTGGAGCAGGAGAAGCGGAATCTGGATCGGCTGAGGGGAGATTTGCAGGGGGCGCATGATTCCCTGGAAGCGAGCCGGCAGGAAAAACTACGTTTGTTGAGTTCGATTCGCGATGAAAAATCAATGCATCTGAACGCAATGAGTGACTTGCGAGTCGCGGCAAATCAGTTGCAACAGTTTTTTGCGGGAGCGGCCCCGGTTCCTGTTTTGCAAAGTCCTGAAAATCTTCCGTCGCTCATGAAACAAAAAGGGGCGCTGGATTGGCCTGTGTCAGGCAGAATTACCCGCCAATTCGGTGTTTACCGCCATCCGAGGTTTGGCACGACCACGATGAGTAATGGGGTCGAAATCTCAGCTCCTGAAGGAACCGACGTTCGGGCAGTTTTCGATGGACAGGTCGTGTTTGCTGAATGGTTCAAGGGATATGGGCAGTCCGTGATTCTGTCACACTCGGATGGTTATTACACGCTGTATGCCCATAATTCTGAACTGCTTGTACAAAGAGGCCAGATCGTCCATCGCGCTCAGAATATAGCGCGTGTTGGATCCACGGGTGTCATTGAAGGAAACCCCTCCTTGTACTTCGAGATCCGCAAAAAGGATCAACCGGTGAATCCCAGGGAATGGCTGCGCAGACGGTAAGTAAGTAGCACAGGCGTCTCGCCTGTGAAGCTCCACACAGGCGGGACGCCTGTGCTACTTTGCATTATGGGCCGCGGACTTAAGAACTTGAGTCTCTGTCTCGGAATTCAAAATAGTTGCTGCTAATCTGGAATTAGTATTGATCACACAATTTTATGTTAGAGAAATGCACTGGTTTGGTATAAATTATTACGGCATGGAAGACCGGTGTCCTGAATGCCAGTCGTTTGTTGAAAATAGATATTTTTGCATTTTTTTTATCCCAATCATTCCTCTTGGTGCTTACCGGTCGATTCGCTTTGGAGACTCCGACTGCTTGCGCAGGAGGGTACCGGCTGAGTATCACTAAACGCACGAAGCTTTACTTTGACTTGCCGAGACTTCGGATTTCAGGAACTTCAACGATGCGGATTCCGCTGAAAGGATTCTCGACCGCATCGATCAATGCCGCGAGCATTTGTTTCAACGTAACCAGATCGCAGCGCCGGGCCCCTTCTCTGGTTGCAGGAATGAGCTCGCACACCTTATAGAATGGAATCAAGGCGTAAGCCCACCGGTGTCCTGGTCCAAGAACGTACCAGGGTCGAAGGATGGTTGCATTTAAACCGGAGCTCCTTAACTTTTCCTCCGCTTCCATCCGTGTCTGAATGTACGCTTTCATAACAGGAGCAGGATGCGCAACGCTGAGATAAATGAAATGTTGAACCCCTGCGTGAACTGCTGCATCGATGGAAGCAAAAGCAGCGGGCAAATCGATCGAACGAAAGAGCCTTGCTTTGGCGGGACTCGGATTCGCAACACCCACAAGATGCACGAAAGTTCCGGATGAAATGGAATCCTGATAACTTTCTGCATTCAAAGCATCGCCCATGATTTTTTTGGATCCTGCCGGAGCCTTATTCTCCGATCCTTTTCGAACAAGCGCTTCAACATTATATCCCTGTTGAAGAAGCAGATTTACCAATCGACTGCCAAGATATCCGGTGCTTCCGGCAATGAATACGGATTTCAAGGTTGTATCGTGGCGGGTTTGACCTTGTTAGATGAGATGCGGCTGTAGGTCGCAATACCCAACGCAACCAGGCGATTTTCGCGTGAGGTAAAAACTTTTAGCTCACAAACAATCAGCTGGCGACCTTTCTTGACCACTTTTCCTATGGCGTACAGTTCGTCGCGATAAACAGGCGCAATAAAATTCATTTTGATTTCGGCGGTCGCCAGAGGAATTTCCCCTGCAAGCGTGGCTGCGGCAAAGTAGCCCGCCGTATCCGCGATTAAAGTGATGAAACCGCCATGAACCACTCCAAAGAGCTGTTCAAAATCATCCCTGAAAGGAAGAATGATTTTACACACGCCCTCTTCCATTACTTCCAGTTTCTGGCCAATGAACCGGGAGACTTTTGCAATCTTGGCACGCTCCTCCCAGACTTCGAACTCGGAATGTTTTTTACGCAAGCTGTTTTTACCGGAAATCGTCCTTGGATCGCTTTACTTCACCGCGAATTTTCAGTAAGGCTTCTTCTGCCAACGTTGCTGTCACCGTATCGCTGTC
Source organism: bacterium (assembly GCA_022616075.1). Taxonomy (NCBI): domain Bacteria; species bacterium. The sequence goes on along the minus strand of JAKEFK010000139.1, from coordinate 5,000 downwards.
TCGTTGCGCCGTTATCAGAGGCCCCATGATCACATCCTCTGTTGCAGGGAACAAACCGGGATTGTCGGAGATATACTGCACTACTCTCCTGCGCTCATCCAGTATCCCCTTGCTCATAAAACGGCCAAGAAGTCGCAAGAAATGAGTTCTTTTCGGGTGTCCTCTGAAATTCTTGATTTGTAACAGCTGATCGAGCACGAGATTTCTACCTTCCAGATGGTTGTCTTTGATCAAGACATCCGCAATTTTGAACCAATTCTCATCGCCTGTTTTTGTTGCAAACAAGAATTCGGGTTTAGCAACCCCCATCCCTTTTTGATACAAGAACCAGGCGACTTTTTGTCCAAAGGATAAGTCGGCCATGCGCTAATACCCTCCCAGAAAGCTATTTCAACACAAGGGATTCACCAGAGCAAGTGTCTTGCATTTGGGTCGCTCGCACGACAATCAATTTCCTACTTCAAACCTTGGCTCCATATTGGTATGATTCTGCTGATGGAAGCGGATGTTTTAAATTGTCCTTCCTGTGGCGGACCGGTGGAGCTGGCGAACCGGTTTGTAAAGATGGTGGTTTGCAATTACTGTGGAAATGCGCTTGCGGTTGACAATAAGAAACTCGATCCTACCGGAAAAACAGCGGCTCTCGTAGATTATCCTACCCGTTTTCGTACCGGACTGACCTGCCGGTTGCGCGGCCAAAAATTTGAAATCCTGGGACGCGTACGTCTGGAGGATGAAGATGGCTACTGGGATGAATGGTACATCCAATTCGATGATGGAAGTGTTGCGTGGCTGGAAGAAGAGGAAGGGGAGTTAACTTTATCTCGCAAGCAGAAGTTAACAACGGAAGTCCCGGATTTTCAAAAGGCCCGTGTCGGCACTCGAGTTACGATTAACAATCAACCTTTTTTCATCACCGAACGTTGCACGGCGCGGATCGCCGGCGCGGAGGGCCAGATCTTTTATAAGGTTCACACGAATCAGGCGGTGCGGTTCCTGGATGGAAATATCGGAGGCAAGCTGGCTGCAGTTGAATACGGAGAAGACCAGATTGAATTCACTGTGGGTGAAATCATTCCCATGAACGAGATTGAAATAACGGAGTAATGAATGAAACTTCGTGCAGTTAAATGTCCCGGATGTGGCTCTTCCGCGCGATTGCGGGATGGAGCAGAAAGCGGTTTTTGCACGAATTGCGGCGGTCCCATCACGCTCGAACAAGCCCTTGCTGCTGAACGAAAAGGTTTAAAAGAATATCCGAATGAGACCATCGTAAATCCAGGTATGAAAGCGACCAGGAATGCGAAAGCCTATGAGGTAATCGGCAGGATTGTTGTTGGGATGGAAGAGGAAGGGGAGACGTATTTATGGGATGAGTTTGAGCTCGTTGCCGCTGACGGTGATGCGATGTTTCTGGAATTTGACGAAGGCAGTTGGAAACTGATGGAAACCTTCACGCCGAATACTCCCATCGGGCCGGATGAAATCGCAGGCCTGCACATCGGAAGCAGTGTTTCCATGGATGGAAGGACATATAATGTGACGCAAATCAGCGTTTCTACTGTTCATTTCGTTCAAGGTGAGCTTACATATGCCGCAAGTGTTGATGACAAAGCATCTTATATGGACGCTCAACACGGAAATAATCTTCTGACAGTCGAATGGAAAGAAGACGAAATAGAGTTTTACCGCGGACGATTCCTTACAGAGCGTCAAGTCTACGAAATTTTTGGGCGGCATGACCTGATCCAGGCTCAGAAGGTTAAGACTGAAAAAGCCAAACATCGCGCAGTATTTGCCAGCATTTGTATGGCGCTTGCCATTCTTGCTTTTATCCTTTCAGGAATTTTGTCGTCTCTGGGAAAACAGATTTACAGTCAGCAAACGACTTTTGACGCCATTCCAGCGGAAGGCGCGCGGTTTGGACCTGTTCGCCTTCGCCCCGATCAAAGATACCGGCTGAAATTGGATTCGGGGCTTCGAGAGGCCTCGGCCTGGGCAGTGGGAGTCGTGGAGTCTGCTGACGGAATAGAGCTTTTCGCCAATGAGCATGACTTCTGGGATGAATCCGGAAGTGACTCTGATGGCGCCTGGCACGAATCGGACCTGGCCTTTTCGCGCGATTTCGTCGTTGATAAAGAAGAAGACTATTATGTTCGGTTGTATATGGAGGAGGATCCTCCTTTAAACGCCAATACACCGGTATTTCAACATGTTGGTTTTTCGATTCTTGAAGGAGTCTACGGCGTTTCTTATCTGGCCATGTATGGAATACTTGGTTTTGTGACAGCGGTGTTGTTTTATATCAGGGCATTCGCTTCCTTTGCAGCCGGTCAAAGTAAATAGGTATGACTACAGGTTACAAAATTGCGTCCATCATTTTTTTGTTTCTATTCATGTTTGCAACCACTGCGACGTTTCTGGGCTGGAACAAGCCATCCGATCAGGAGGTAAAAAAAGCGCGAAGCGTTCGCACAGGGAGCTTGCATGGTCGCCATATTTTTGGTGGCAGCGGAAAATGATTCACCGCAGAGAGCGCAGAGAACGCCGAGCGAATAACGAGTTTTTTCTCTGCGTACTCCGCGTCCTCTGCGGTGAAAATTAATAATTAAGGAAGAGGACTATGCGAAGATTGATTCTGAGTGCGTTGTTCGTGATGGTGCTTCTGTTCTCCACTCCACTCATTGCCGAGAATGGCGGCTCGTGGCGCCCGAATACTTTTCTGATGTCGATTGTTTCAACGATGGTATTTGGGGCCATTGGAATCGTGATGGCGATTGTCGGATTTAAGGTCTTCGATCTGGTAACTCCGTTCAATCTGGAACAGGAAATATGCGAAAAGCAGAACCTTGCGGTTTCGATTCTCTGCGGCGCATTTATCATCGGAGTCTGCATCATCATTGCTGTTGCCGTGATTTAGAGGGTTATGCCGGTCAGTGAACTATTGCCGGAAACACCGGTGTACGAAGTCAAGCGCGAAGCTTCAGCAGGAGTCACGCCGCGGCGCGAGATTCTAACGCTGCTGGCCTCCATTTTTCTTGTTGCTGCTTGTGGACTGATTTACGAGCTCCTCATTGCAACGGCTTCGTCGTATTTAGTCGGCAGCAGCGTGACGCAGTTCTCGATTTCCATCGGTGTATTCATCGGGTCCATGGGGCTCGGATCTTACTTTTCACAACGCGTTCGCGGTTTGCTTACCGTATTTATCGGTATGGAAATTGTGCTTGCGATTGTGGGAGGACTTTCCGTGCTCACCCTCTACTGGTCCTATCCAAAGGGCGCGTTCTACTGGGTCCTGTTGCTCACCTTTCTTGTCCTCATCGGTGGAATAACAGGTCTGGAATTGCCGCTTTTAACGCGCTATCTGAAACGCTACGGCACATTGCGCAAAGTGATGGCTCAGGCTCTTTCCTTCGATTACATCGGAGCGCTTGCCGGCTCATTACTTTTTCCGTTAATCCTTTTGCCTGAGCTGGGGATGATCCGGACTGCCTTTCTGGTTGCGATCTGGAATGTCGCCATTGCCATTTGGAACATCCGCGTCTTTGGAGGCAATCATCCTCAAATCAAGACGTTTATGATTCCCTCCCTGGCTGCAGGAGGAGCGCTGGTTGCCGGTTTTTTGTTCTCCGGAAAACTGATCGACATTGTAGAAAAGGATCTTTACGAGGATCAGATCATTTACAGCCGCCAAACTCCTTATCAAAAAATTATTGTCACGAGATGGCGAGAAGATGTACGGTTATTCCTTGACGGAAATCTGCAATTCTCCTCCGTGGATGAGTACCGTTATCACGAGGCTCTGGTTCATACGGCGTTTGCGCTTTCTCCGGTAAACGAACGCGTTTTGATTCTGGGAGGAGGGGACGGACTCGCAGCAAGAGAGATTCTGAAATACAAAGAGGTAAAACAGATTACGCTGGTTGACATTGATCCGGCGATTACGGATCTTGCGCAGAACTTGCCGCCGGTTGTTGCTTTGAATCAAAATTCGCTTCAGGATGCGCGCGTGCGAATGATCCATCAGGATGCGCATGCATTTCTTCAAAAGGATTCCACGCGGTACGATGTAATCATTTCCGATTTACCGGATCCGAATACCGAGGCGCTGGCAAAATTGTTTTCGGTAGAATTTTTTCGTTTGATCAAACAGCATTTATCGGAATCCGGAGCGTTCGTCGCGCAGGCCACATCGCCTTATTTTGCGCGTGAGGCATTCTGGTGCATCGTAAATACCGTGAAGGAAGCCGATCTTCAAACGGCGCCATTCCACGTTTACGTCCCTTCCTTCGGGGATTGGGGTTTTGTGATTGCTTCTCATAATGCGATACAAAAGGAACGAATGAAGTTGCGAGCTTCAACACGATTCCTGTCTGCGGAGGTCCTGAGGGAAATGTTTTACTTTCCCAATGATGAAAGCGAAGTGCCGGCGGAAGTTTCTACGCTGGACCATCCTGCGATCTTGAACTATTACCTTGCCGGTTGGAAGCGAATGGAATGATCGGGAAAAATCTGCTTGCTGATTTCTACGGAATAAGTCCATCCGCTTTGAGCGATAGTTCACTACTCGAGCGCTGTTTGCGTGAAGCCGCTTTAGAAAGTCTTCTGACACCGCTGAGGGAGCCTGTGCTCCATCAGTTCGAGGGAGGCGGCATAACCGGATTCTTGTTGTTGCGTGAATCGCACATTTCTTTTCACACTTATCCTGAGCACGGATTCCTGGCGCTGGATGTGTTCACATGCGGCCGCTCTGATCCGGAAAAAGTGGTGGAAGTTTTTCGGAAATACTTATCGCCATCTCATGACCAGATCGTGACCGCAGTGCGTGGCGGCGGGACTCCATGAATGTGGCTGCGCCACGGACATCCCGTCCGCTGGAATTTGCAGAACCGGTTGCCGTTGCGAAGGCCTCCCGGTGGATCGTTAACAAACAGTACGATCTCACTTTTTTTGTCGGCAGTTGCGTTTTTACATTCGCTGCGTTTGGGCTTTACAAGATT
>JAKEFK010000138.1 GCA_022616075.1 bacterium | reverse complement strand
ATGGCCCGCTGCAAAGCATCAATCGAAGACTGCAGGGATTGATCAGGATCCTGGCCATGCGCCATTTCAAACTGTGACAGGCGCCGGTAGATAACTCCCAGAATATAGAGTAAGAAGGCAAGAAGCAGGATTGCAGCAAGGCCGCCTGTTAGAAAGAGAGCTTGATTCTTTTTTGCTTTCTTGGAGAGCCGGTAGGCCAAACTCGGCGCGCGAGCATGGATTGGTTCCCCTTCGATAAACCGGCCCAGGTCTTCAGCAAGCGCAAGCGCGGAATGATAACGAAGAGCTGGGTCTTTTTCCAAGCATTTCAATGCAATCTTCTCCAGATCGGCCGGAATATCAGGATTTTTTTGGCGCGGCGAGGCGGGATCTTCGTTCAGTAATTTGAGGAGGATATCGACAGTCGTTTCTGCTTCAAAAGGCAAACTTTTTGTCAAAAGCTCGTAGCAGGTGACACCGAGGCTATAAACATCGGTACGCGAATCTACGCCACGCGTTTGCCCCCTTGCTTGCTCAGGAGACATATAGCTTGGAGTTCCGATCAATACTCCGCTGAGGGTAAGACCACCGGCATTCATCTCGCGAACCAATCCAAAATCGAGCACATACGGAATGAGTTCCCCCTGCTCCGTTTTTTCCACAAGAATGTTCGACGGTTTTAGATCGCGATGAATCAAACCTGCCTGGTGTGCTGCATGTACTCCCTCCGCCACTTGCTTCAAAATCTTTGCAATCTGCGGAAAGTTCAGTTCCTGAGCAACATCTGTGAGTGCTCTGCCGTTGATCAGCTGCATAGCAATGTAGCGGATGCCTTCCGCTTCGCCTACTTCGTAAATCTTGCACACATGCGGATGGTTCACTTTGGCTTGCGCTTTTGCTTCTGTGGAAAACCGGATTGCAGACTCAGGCGCGTTGGATTGAATGAGTTTCAATGCCACGTATCGATCCAGCACAGGATCATAGGCTTTATAAACTTTCCCCATTCCTCCTTGACCGATGAGTTCGATTCGCTGGTAGCGTCCGAACCGCGGAAGGTTTGCAGCGTTCTGAGCCGATGATTCTTCCGGCTGTGGTGAATGATGGTCCAACTGAGCTCCCCCTGAATCTCTATCGCAATCATAACAGAGAAAAAACTTTGCGTCTTGGCGTCTTTGCGTTGAAATTAGCCGATGGCGGCGTGCATCACGGACATGAGCTTATCGACAGGAATAGCAGGTACGAAGTTTTCGTTGGCTCCGACCATGTCGTGATTGTTGATCAAACTGTTGATGATTGCTTCTTCCGTCGCTTCGATCGTAGCTTCAAAAGCGTCATCCATGAATTGATCGAGAATGTACGTGAATTGTTGCAAACCGGATTTAGGTTCGCGCAACACTTGATTGGCTGTAGACAATCCGACAATAATTTCTCCGCTCGTATACGCTGCAAAACTTCCACACCTTCCGATCCCGAGAGCGGCGCGCTTACACAGCCAGCTGATCTGAAATCGGCTCAAAGGAAGATCGGTTGCGAGAACGGTAATGATAGATCCGTAATTATCCGACCGTTTTTTCAACGCAGCAAAAGATGCAGATAATTTTCGTCCTACGGGAACTCCAAGGACCCGCAAATCATCGATGCGCCCAAAGTTGGAGAGGACCAGAATCCCGATCGTGAACTGTTGGTCATCGACTTTGATCACGCGCGAGCTGCTTCCGATTCCACCTTTAAAATCACAACATACCATTCCTGTGCCGGCGCCGACCGAACCTTCAGGGACCATCGCAGTAGAAGCGCTATTCAGAGCTTCGAAGACATGTTTTTGTTTGATGTGGCGGCCCACCGCATCATTCAAGAAACTGTCGTCGCATTCTCCCACCACAGGAATCACAACATCATAAAGATCACCCATGTCCGGATGTTTTTCAGATAGCCATTTCACGCAGGAATCACTGACACGACCGACACTCAGCGTGTTTGTCAGCAGAATCGGCGTTTCGATGAGTCCCCACTCCTGGATTTGAATCAGTCCGCTGACTTCGCCGGCTCCGTTGAGGATATGAGCGCCGGACATGAGCCGCTCCATATATACATTGTCGTGAGGGATGATCGCCGTAACTCCCGTGCGAACCGGTCCGTTTCCGGCGCGCCGGCGGCCGGTCCCTTCAATGATGGTGCTGTGTCCGACTCGGACGCCCGGCACGTCGGTGAGGGAATTCTTGGGCCCGGAAGGAAAACGGCCGACGCTAAAACCGTAATGACGCAGCAGTTTCCTTCTTTCCATGGGTATGGCTGGTATTTTACCGCAGAGGACGCAGAGCACACAGAGGAAAAACAGAATTATCTTTCTTCTCGGCGATCTCTGCGCTCTTTGCGGTGAAAATTACATCTTTTTCTTGCGCATCCGGATGGAACGTGGGGTAACTTCGACCAGCTCATCGGGATTAATGAACTCAAGGGCCTTCTCGAGTCCCATGTCAGTGAAAGGAATCAGCCGAATGGCATCGTCAGCAACGGAAGCGCGCATATTCGTCAGTTTTTTCTCCTTCGTGACATTCACCCAGAGGTCGACGTTTCGCGAATTCTGTCCGCAGATCATTCCGCGGTAAACGTCCTGACCAGGCTTCACAAAAAGCTCACCGCGGTCCTGAAGGTTGTTCAACGCATACGCAGTCACGCGCCCATCACGGTCCGATACAAGGACTCCATTGCTCCGGGTCGTGATCTCTCCAAGCCACGGTTCGAAGGACGCAAAAAGATGATTCATGATTCCCGTGCCCCGCGTGTCGGTTAGGAATTCCGAACGAAAGCCGATCAAACCCCGGGTTGGGATTTGAAACTCAAGCCGAACACGACCTTTGCCATGATTCACCATATTCAGCATGTGCCCTTTTCTCATCCCGACTTTTTGCGTGCTAACCCCGATGTATTCTTCCGGACAATCGATAATCAGGTGCTCAGTTGGCTCCAGCAAAATACCGTCTTCTGTTTTCGTGATGATTTCGGGTTTCGACACCTCGAATTCATAGCTCTCCCGCCGCATCATCTCAATCAGAATCGCCATCTGCAATTCGCCCCGCCCCATCACGCGATATGTTTCCATTGCTCCTTCGTGCACTTCCATTCTTAAGCTGACATTCCGCAACAGTTCGCGTTCCAACCGCTGGCGCAAATGTCTTGCCGTGACGTACTTACCATCCTGACCTGAAAAGGGGGAGATGTTGGCGCTGAAAAACATGGAAATCGTTGGCTCATCTACCTTCAACACCGGCAAAGCGCGCGGATTTTCGGCAAATGCGATCGTCTCACCGATGGTCACGTTTTCATTTCCGGCGATAGCGACAATGTCTCCTGCGCCGGCTTCCGATACCTCATTCTGACCGAGTCCGTCGAACACAAATACTTTTGTGACCCGTGTATTCTCAAGATTGCCATCGAGTTTACAAATCGAAACCGCCTCATTTTCATGGATTTTTCCCTGGATGATTTTCCCAATTGCCAATCGTCCCAGGTAGTCGTTGTAATCCACATTAGTAACCCAGAGCTGCAGGTCCGCGGTTTCGTCAAAACGGGGCGGAGGAATCGTTCGCAGAATCTCTTCGAAAAGAGGAATCAAAGTTCGCGAATCCTCTTCCAGATTCGTCTTTGCAATTCCCGCACGCGCGTTTGTATAAAGAATAGGAAAATCGATTTGTCTGTCTTTCGCATCGAGATCAATGTACAGGTCATACACTTCATTCCGGACTTCCGGAATACGAGCGTCGCTGCGGTCAATTTTATTGATCACAACAATGGAAGGCAGATCCAGCTCGAGAGCTTTTTTCAGGACGAAACGAGTTTGCGGCAATGGACCTTCCGACGCATCCACCAGCAGCATCACACCATCGACCATGTTCAACGTGCGCTCCACTTCACCTCCAAAATCTGCGTGACCCGGAGTATCGACGATGTTGAGCTTGACCCCTTTGTACCAGACGGCCAGATTCTTGGCCATGATGGTGATTCCTTTCTCGCGTTCCAGATCGATGTTGTCCATTACGCGCTCGTTGACCTTCTGATTTTCACGGAAAATGCCACTTTGCCAGAGCATCGCATCCACAAGCGTGGTTTTCCCGTGATCTACATGCGCGATGATCGCGAGATTCCGGATGTCGTCACGAGTTCTCATGAAATTTCGGGTTTCGGTGGCGGTGGTGGAGGTGGCGGTGTCCAGGCATCCTCGTGCTGGAAGCCAATCTTGTTATGCGTTCCGTCGCAAAAAGGTTTGTTTGAAGAATGACCACATCGGCAGAGTGAGAATTTTTCCTTATCGCCGGCGATCACATTCCCTTGGGGATCAATTAGCTGCACTTTTCCTTCCACGCGCAACGGTCCGTTTTTGAGCACTTTGATTACAACCTCTGACATATCTCTCCTCCAAAAAGCACAGAAATGATAATGAATGCGGGGCGATTTAGCCAGTTACGGAACCCGGGCATCTAAAAGCCTGCGGCCCTTAATGCAGGCTGGAAGCCTGCGCTCCATAATAAGCTCGCTGGAAGCGGACTGACCAGTCCGGATTCTTCATCCGAATTTTGATTTCAGGCTTTTTCACGCTCGAATAATCGCTAATCGACTTGTAATAAAGAGTAAACCTGTGGGCGAGATCCATCGCGATTTTGTTGTAAGCTGCTTGAAGCCGGGGAAATTCATCATACAAAATGAAGTAAGTGCCGCCCGTGCTCTCCGATAATTTTCGCAAAGTGTTAAAATCCGCGTCAGAATTTTCCAGAATCAAACTATAGATGATGACTTTGTTTTTCTGAGCCAGCTCAATCGCCTGGTTGAGATTGCCTGAACCCCCTGTATTGACCCCATCGGAAATCAAAAAGAGAGCGCGCCTTGGATACGTTGCTTTAGACAATCGATACAGAGAGCCGAGCAGGCCTTCGTACAGTTTTGTGCGATTGCCATAGCGAAAGTCATTCCAATCGTTCTTAGGGCTATCCGCTTTTTTCGTCAGGTCCTGTTGAACTTGAACGCGATCATCAAAAGTCATCACAAAGAACTCATCATCCGGACGAAGGGAAGAAAGGAAATCTGTGGTGCCGCGCCCCGTGATCTGAAATACGGACTGCATGCTGCTGCTTGTATCGATCAAAACCCCGATCGAAAAAGGCTCACGTTGAATTTCAAGATCGAGAACCTGCTGTGCTGTATCATCTTCCCAGACAAGGAAATCTTCAGGAGTTAGCTCGGTAATAAATTCTCCTTTTTTATCCAGCACGGACACTTGTAGATTCACGACCTGGACGTTTACGATCTCTTGATGTTGGGCTTGACCCGCAAAAGTATATAAAAGGAAGAGAATCATGAGGAGCCTTGGGGACGCCGGCGGCAGAAAGCGATATTTCAGAATCGTCCAGATAATTTTGGCACCAGCCTTTACAGAGCCTGAAATGGTGCCGCTGATCTTTGATTCTCCTATCCGTTTCCTGTAAGAAACCGGCACTTCACAAATTCGTAAACCCTTGCGAACGGCCTTAATTTGCATCTCCACAGTCCAACCGAAAGTGGGGTCCACCATTTCCAGCTTCTTCAAAGCTTCATAGCGGATCGCGCGAAATGGCCCGAGATCAGTATACCGGAACCCGAAAAACCACCAGATCAACGTGCTCGCGAGCCTGTTACCAAACGCAGCATGAGAAGGCAACGCGCCTCTTGCGTGTTCACCACTTGAGCGCGAGCCGATTACCAGATCTGCCTGGTCCTTTTGGATGGGCTCGATCAAGCTCCTCATCTCTTCCGGATAGTCGCTGAAATCACCATCGAGAAATACGACCACATCAGGATTCTGCAGCTCTTCGATGCCGCGTAAACAGGCGTGTCCATATCCGCGGCGCGTTTCACGCACAACATGAGCTCCGCGCTCCCTTGCAATCTCAGCAGTCCGGTCGGTCGATCCGTTGTCCACAACGATGATCTGGGAAACAAGTTCCCTGGGAATGTGGTCGAGAACCGGCCCGATCGACTCCTCCTCATTGAGGGCCGGTATGATCACAGACACTCGCATAAAACAATTATAATGAATGTAAGAGGACATCTATGGCGCACAATCTATTCAATACGTTGCAGAATTTTGAAGAAGGTAGTTTCTATTCATTGCCGAGGCTTGAAAAGGAAGGAATCGGGCCCGTATCCCGTTTGCCGGTGAGCATTCGAATCGTACTGGAGTCCGTTCTTCGCAATTTTGACGGACTGAAAATCAAAGAACAGGACATCGGTTCGCTGGCGAATTGGAAACCGAATGAAGCAAGAACAGCCGAAATTCCTTTTATTGTGGCAAGAATTGTGCTCCAGGATTTCACAGGCGTTCCCTTACTGGTCGATCTTGCTGCGATGCGGTCCGTTGTCGACAGAATGGGAAAGAATCCCAAAATCATCGAGCCTCTGGTTCCGGTGGATCTTGTCATCGATCACTCTGTGCAGGTCGATTTTTTCGGCGCCCGTGAATCTTTGCAACGGAACATGGAAATAGAATTTCAAAGGAACCGCGCCCGGTATGAATTCTTGAAATGGGGAACTCAGGCTTTTGACGGCTTTACCGTTGTACCTCCGGGAATTGGAATTGTTCACCAGATAAATCTTGAATACCTCGCGCAAGGTGTGCTCAGCAAAGATGGAGTTTTTTATCCGGACACGCTTGTGGGCACGGATTCTCATACAACCATGATCAATGGTCTTGGGATCGTGGGCTGGGGAGTTGGTGGAATCGAAGCCGAAGCCGGAATGCTCGGACAACCTGTTTATTTCCTGACTCCCGATGTCGTGGGAGTTCACATGAGTGGAAAACTTCGCGACGGAGTGACAGCCACCGATCTCGTGTTGCATGTAACAGAGATGCTCCGAAAAGCGAAAGTGGTTGGGAAGTTTGTTGAATTCCACGGCGCGGGAGCAACCTCTCTTGCTGTGCCGGACCGCGCAACGATTGCAAACATGGCTCCTGAATACGGAGCAACGATGGGATATTTCCCCATTGATGAAGAGACTTGCAAATATCTAATCGCTACAGGTCGGAGGGAAAAAGATGTGGATGCTTTCCGCAACTATTTTAAAGCGCAGCAGCTTTTCGGAATTCCGCAAAAGGACCAGTGCGATTACTCTACAGTATTAGAGCTGAATCTTCACGAAGTCAGTCCTTCTGTCGCCGGTCCGAAGAGGCCGCAGGACAGGATCGAACTCGGGGATCTGAAGAACAGGTTCTCGCAATTACTCCGGAAGCCGGTCTCGGAAAACGGTTACAACAAAACCGAAAATCTTTCGCTCCGTATTCCTGTACACCTGAATGGACGCACACAGGCAAGTCACAGTGGCGGCGGTGAACAGGCAACAGCGCCAAACGAACGTAAGGGAACCAGCGCATGGACTGAGCTTGAAATGATCAACAACCGCCCCACTCCGGACGAAGTTCCCAAAGATGTAGTGCAAACTCCCGAGAAACGGACGGAGATTGGTCATGGATCTGTTCTTATCTCCGCCATCACATCGTGCACAAACACTTCCAATCCCAGTGTAATGCTGGCGGCCGGCCTGCTCGCAAAAAAGGCAGTAGAAAAAGGACTCAAAGTTCCACCCTATGTGAAAACTTCACTGGCGCCCGGATCCCGTGTGGTCACTGAATATCTTGAAAAAACCGGACTCAGCCGGTATTTGAACGATCTGCGTTTCAATCTTGTCGGTTACGGTTGCACCACCTGCATTGGCAACTCCGGACCGTTGCATCCCAGCATCGAAGAAGCGGTTACGAAGAACGACCTGATTGCGGCAAGTGTGCTGAGCGGCAATCGAAATTTTGAAGCAAGGGTGCATCAGAACATCAAAGCGAATTTCTTGATGAGTCCTCCGCTAGTTGTCGCATTTGCTCTCGCTGGAAAAGTTGACATTGATCTCACATCAGAACCAATCGGGAAAGGAAAGGATGGCAAAGATGTTTTTTTAAGAGACATCTGGGCGAGCCTCAATGAGGTCAGCGATCTGATGCGCACGGCAATGGATCCCTCAACCTTCAAACGGCTCTATGGTGAATTCGCGAACCAGAATCCGCTCTGGAACGAGATTTCTTCCAGCACAGGCGCAGTTTATAAATGGGATCCGGATTCTACTTATATTCAGGAACCACCCTTTTTTCTGGAGTTCAGCACACAGAGTTCCAAGGTTACCGATATCCATGGAGCACGGCCACTGGCCATCTTTGGTGATTCCGTTACCACCGATCACATCAGTCCCGCAGGCGCCATCAAAAAGAACAGCCCGGCAGGAAAATATTTGCTCGAGAATGGAGTGGAAGAGAAAGACTTCAACAGTTATGGCGCCAGACGCGGAAACGATCGTGTGATGACGCGTGGAACATTTGCGAATGTCCGGATCAAAAACCTAATGGTTCCCGGCGTCGAAGGTGGAGTAACAATTTACCATCCGGATGGAGTGCAGATGACGATTTACGACGCGTCAATGAAATATCAGAGCGCAGGAGTTCCACTCATCATCCTTGCCGGACAGGAATATGGAACGGGCAGCTCTCGTGACTGGGCCGCAAAAGGTACCCGTTTGCTCGGAGTACGCGCGGTGATCGCGGAAAGTTTTGAGCGTATCCACCGCAGCAATCTCATAGGGATGGGAGTGTTGGCATGCCAGTTCCTGGAAGGAACCAATGCCCGCACGCTAAAACTGAATGGCACCGAGACGTTTGATATAACAGGTCTCGAAGACGGAATCAAACCGCAACAACACGTGACGCTAAGAATTCATCGCACCGATGGCAGTTCGGAAGAAGTAAAGGTCATTCTGAGAATCGATACGCCCATTGAAGTGGAATACTATCAGCACCGTGGTATCCTTCCGTACGTTTTGCGGCAATTACTTCAGTCTTAACCGCCAAGACGCCAAGAACGCCAGGCTTCCTTGAGATAAAACTTACTCTGGCGAAAGCGTCCACCGAAAAGCAAAACCAACGAACGGAATGCAAGGGCCGGAGGCAATAGAAACCGAAGCATTCGCGCTTTCGATTCCGGAAAATGTTTTCGAAAATACCTGAATGTGCTGTCGAAAAAATTCCTCTGACTGCGCTCCCATGCCTGCTCCGAGCTACCTCCGGCAAGATGAGTCATTTTCGCTTCCGGCAAGTAAACGATCTTGAAACCCTTCTGTTTGATTCTGTAGCAAAGATCCACCTCTTCCATATATAAAAAGAACTTCGGATCAAAAAAACCTACCTCGTCTAGCACCGACTTTCGAATCATCAAAGCGGCGCCCATGGGCTGATCCACTTCACGAAGTTGACCATGCTCTTTTGCAGGAAGACGGTAGCCTGACGGAACAATTCGATCCAGGTAGGAAAGATAAAGAGCGAGAGAAAAAGGTGAGGGAAATGTCCTGAGGGAAGGTTGCAGTTTTCCGTCCTCGAAAAGCAGCTGCGGGGCTGCAACGGCAACATCCGAATGGCTATTCAAATACTCTTCGAGGATTTCAACGGATCGCGGATGAGCGACCACATCTACATTCAATAACATGACGTAAGGAGTATGGCAAATCTCTATCCCCTGATTTGCTGCCGATCCGTATCCCACGTTCTCCGTGTTGGCAAGGACTTGAACTGACGGGAACTGTCGCAGAACCTGGAGGGAATCATCGGAAGAATGATTGTCTACGACAACGATTTGCGATACGCGTTGAAGCTCAATCGATTGCAGCAGCGCCGGTAGAAAATGCGCGCCGTTCCAGTTCACAATCACGACAGAAGTCTGAAGCGCGCCCACGTACACATCGTAACGCAAAAAGACTGTCTAAAAACGCCTGTAGCGCGGACGTCGCGTCCGCAAACGCCATGCCCAGTCTGCAAGGTCTTTGCGGGCGAGTCGCCCGCACCACCACAAACCGCGTGCTTTCCTGCGTTTTTGGACAGTCTGTCTGCAGAAATTCTAGTGCGGGCGGGTAGGCCTGCGCTACAATAGAATCCTTATGCCGGTCGCTTTGAAAATTTCGAATCTCACCAAGGTCTACAAAACCGGTTTTATCCCTAAAAAGATTGTTGCTCTGCAGGAAGTTTCGCTGGATGTGGAGCAGGGAGAAATCTTCGGTCTACTTGGTCCCAATGGCGCCGGAAAAACAACGGCGCTGAAATGCATCTTAAGTCTCGTACACCCTAATTCCGGGACCATCGAATTGCTGGGAGACCCTGTTCCCTCACCCAAGGCGATGGCTCGAATCGGATTCCTGTCGGAGAATCCTTATGTTTATGAATTCCTCAGCGGCCGTGAATATCTAATGTTTTCAGGACAGTTACACGGAATGTCCAAAGACCAGGCCGGAAGAAAAGCGGAGGAGCTTTTGCATTTCTTTCACCTGAACGATGCCGCTAACAGGCCACTTCGAAAGTATTCAAAAGGAATGCTGCAACGGATCGGACTTGCCCAAGCCCTGGTGAATGATCCCGATTTTCTTATTCTGGATGAACCGATGTCCGGCCTCGATCCTGTCGGTAGGAAAGAAGTGCGCGATCTGTTGCTCTCCTTAAAAGCGAAAGGACGAACTTTGCTTTTTAGCTCTCATATCCTTTCCGACGCCGAAATGATCTGCGATCGTGTTGCGATACTGCTCAAAGGCAAAGTGCAGATGATAGGAAAAGTGCAAACCTTGATGAAACAGGTGGATGGTTACGAAGTGACCATCAACTGCAAACAGGATTTGCGGATGGATGGAATCCCTCATGAAGTCATTACAAAAGCGGATTCACAGTATCTTTTGCAGGTTCTATCGATCAAGGAGCTTCATTCCATCATCACAGAGTCAGAAAAACAAAATTTTGAAATTGAATCGATTGTGCCGCAGAGACAAACGCTCGAAGACCTCTACTTGAAACGAATTCAGGAGTAACGGTGAAGGCAATCCAAGCAATCGCCCTGCTGACATTTAAGGAGGCAATTCGCAGCAAGATTCTGTACCTGTTGTTTTTTTTCGCCGTAGGACTGATTTCATTTTCCTGGATTATCGGACAGTTGACCGTCGGAGATGAGCTGAAAATCATAAAGGACCTTGGCATCAATGGAATCCATTTTTTCGGAGTTTTGATCACTGTGTTTATAGGAATTGGACTTGTTTTCCGGGAGATGGAAAAAAGGACGATTTATATGGTGTTGAGCAAACCTTTACGCCGCTATCACTTCATGCTGGGGAAATTTTTCGGCATGGCTTTCACCTTGCTTTTGATCCTTTGTACCCTGGTTGCCGTTTTCTATCTGGTACTGTACCTGAAAGGAGATACGTCGCCTCGAATACTGCTGTCCTTTTATATGATTTATCTGGAGTGGCTGATCATCACCGGCATTGCGCTGTTGTTCTCTTCCTTTTCTACACCTTTGCTAAGCACAATGCTGACGCTTGCCTGTTTTTTCGCGGGACATCTCACCGAGAGTTTGCTCATGCTCAAGGACCGCATCGCATCTGAACTCACGAATGCCGTGCTCACGGTCCTCTTTTATGTCCTGCCCAATCTGGAAATCTTCAACGTCCGCGCTCAGGTGGTTCACAATCTTGCATTGCCCTCCGGCTTTTTTGGAGAAGCAACGCTGTACTGGGTCTTTTACCTTACCACTCTTTTGTTGTGTGCCATTGCAATCTTTCAGAAGAAAGACTTTGTATGAATTTCACAAAAGTTCGAAGCTCTTTTCTGATCGTATTTGCGATCCTGGTCGCTTTTTCTCTGGCCGTTTTGATGCATGTGAACCTGTATAAAAAATACAGGGCAAATGAAACCTTTTTATCCCCATTGCTCTATTTGCCCTCCGGGAAATACTTAAAGCCGGCTTCATTCGGCTATCACGCTTTGCTGGCTGATTTCATCTATTTGTGGTCTATTCAATACTACGGTGATCCCGGCTTTAAACCCCGGATGGAGTATATAAAACATACTTACGACCTGATTACGGAGCTCGATCCTCAATACATGGATGCCTATCATATGGGAGCGCTCTTCCTGTTTTATGAAGGAAGAAACCCGAAAGCAGGATTGCAGTTGTTGGATCAAGGTCTACGCAAGAACCCGGACAAGTGGGCCCTTTCCATGGATGCCGGATACTATTGCATGATGACCATCAAAGACAAAGAGCTTGCCTATGCTTACTTCGACAAAACGTCAAAAATTCCTGGTGCGCCACCGGGAGCAAAACGGATTGCCGCAAGCATGCGGTTTAAATTGGGTGACAGAAAAGCGGCGCTTGCTTTGTGGACAGAAGTCTATGAGATTGCAATCACTCCCAGCGATAAACAAAGCGCTCATCAGCATGTACATGACCTGACTGTACTGGTTGATGTCGACACGATTCGCGCCGCAATCTCCGCATTTCACGAGAAGTTTGGGCGAATGCCATTGAACCTTGAACAGCTCGTAGCACAGCGTTTTTTGCAACAGGTGCCGCTCGATCCCGAAGGAAACGAGTATGAATACGATCCCAAAACCGGAAATGTGAAATACACCACTCAGCTGACTCTGTACAGTCGATATCAATGAAAAAAATCCTTTTGATTGAAGACAAAGAATCTCTTCGCGAGATGCTCAGGCGTGCGCTGGAAGAAAATCAGTTCGAAGTCGAAGAAGCCAGGGATGGGATTGAAGGCGTTCAGAAAATCCGAAATCAGAAGTACCTGTTGATCCTGTCTGATGTGCGTTTACCTCATGTGGAAGGACTTGAATTGCTGAGGGTGGCAAAGGAAGTAGATCCGGACAATGTCTTAATTTTTATGACGGCCTTCGGCTCCATCGAAATTGCTGTCGAAGCGATGAAAAATGGGGCTTATGACTTCTTGCCCAAACCGGTGGACATTCATCATCTCCTGATGCTGGTAAAACGGGTGCAGCAAGGACAGCAGATCCGGTTTGAAAACATGATTCTGAAGGAAGAATTCGCCAGGAGTCTGGGATTCCCCCGTATCATTGGAGAAGACCGCGCATTCCGTGATGTTTCTCTCGCGATTCAGAAGGCTGCTCCCACGGATGCTACTGTATTGCTTTCCGGTGAAAGCGGAACAGGGAAAGAGCTTTTCGCGCGCGCGATCCATCATCTCAGTCCACGACAACAATCACCTTTCGTAGCCGTGAACTGCGCAGCCATCCCTGAAATGCTTTTGGAAAATGAACTGTTTGGTCACGAAAAAGGAGCATTCACGGGCGCAACACACCGCAAGCTTGGAAAGTTTGAAATGGCGGCAGGAGGATCCATGTTCCTGGATGAAATCGGCGAAATGAGCCTCCCGCTGCAGGCGAAACTTCTGCGCGTGCTGCAAGAGAAAGCGTTTGACCGAGTAGGAGGTACCACATCCATTCATGTCGATATCCGCATCATTGCAGCAACCAACCGGAATCTTGAGCAACTGGTCAAAGCGCGCGAATTTCGTGAAGATCTGTACTTTCGTCTTTCTGTTTTCCCGATCCACATTCCTCCGCTGCGACAGCGGAAAAAAGATATTCCCCTTCTGGCAGAACATTTCCTGGAGGTTTTCAGCCGCGAACTGAAACGAGGGAAGTTGAAATTGTCGGACAAAGCCATCCAAAAGCTTCTACAATATTCGTGGCCGGGCAATATTCGAGAACTCCAAAATTGCCTGGAGCGCGCCGTCATCCTTTGTGATCGCCAGTTGATTGAAGAGAACGATATCCTTACCGCCTCCGCTGCCAGCACCGGAAGCATCGCAGATTATTTGAATCTGCAAGCTCCTCTGGCGGAAATCCGTCGCCATGCGGCAGAAGAAGCGGAAAAATGCGCTCTTCAAAAAGCATGGAGCGAGCATGATCAGGATATTGACAAATCAGCTCAGGCCCTGGGCGTGACAACAAAAACGCTGACTACAAAATTAAAAGAGTACAAGCTCCTTTAATCGGATGAATTTCGATATTTGATGAATTGTGACCTAATGAATATACTCGACATTGGGAGAATTCATGGGGGACTGGCTTAAAAGAAAGATCACAGGAATTGCATTAGCTGCTCTCGTTCTCGCCGGTTGGTGGGGATATGACAAGATCAGAGGTGGCGGTTCTTCCTCCGATGAACTCGACAAAACTCCATCGGTCGTTTTTGGAGGAGGCGGAGGAAAATTAGTTGTCGACATCAGCATGAACAGTCCAGGTTATTTACGGACTTCTTTTTCGCACGGTAAGGACAACGAGAGCGATCGCCTTCATGCATTCGAAAAGCTCGAGGCGGGAGATCACCTCTTCTCAATTGACCTTTCGCCTGATCTCACCTACGGCTACTTTGAGCTGGAGATACCCGATGCAAAAGTCGGAGATAAGCTGCAGTGGGATGTATGGTTCGAGGATCGCAAAGTAATGAGCGAAGACGAGACGCTGCAACAACCTCTCGGCGACAACCAGGCCTTCTTTCTTCAACTCGAATTCGGCGATCTCGATGAGCTCCGCCGCTACGCCCGGTGAAGATGAAAGGTACACTCCCGCTTGCTTTGATTTTTCTTATCACAGTTGCTCATGCCGAAGCGCCGGATTGGATTGCGGTTTCTGAGCGATACGCTGTCCGTTCCTTCTCCGAGTTCCACGACTTGCTGAGTATTCCGAATGACGCGCACTATCCGGAAGACCTCCAGAAAAACGTCGAATGGTGCGAAAAAGCATTTTCCAAACGTGGCTTTACGCTCAAGCGACTGGAGACTCCAACCGTTCCTTTGCTGCTCGCGAGCAGATCCAGCAGCAACGCGAAAAAAACAGTGCTCATCTACCTTCAGGTGGATGGTCAGCCGGTAAAACCGGAGGACTGGCAACAGGAGAGTCCCTGGAAACCTGTGTTGAAAGAATTGGACGCATCAGGTCAATGGAAAGAAATTCCATGGGAAAGACTTTCCGGCAAGTACGATCGGGAGTGGCGCATCTTTGCCCGTTCGGCATCGGATGCAAAAGGACCTGTCGCTGCGTTTCTTGCATCACTGGACGCGATTCAGGAATTAAAACAGAAACCCAACTATCACCTGAAAGTCATCCTGGACTTTGAAGAGGAGCTCGGTTCACCGCAATTGGCGGCAGCAGTGAAGAAATATTCTGAAGATCTTGCAGCGGACATGATGTTGATTTTCGATGGGCCACGTCACATCAGCAACCAACCAACGATTCAATTTGGCGCGCGGGGCATTTGCGATATTACACTCACCGTTTTTGGTCCGCGTGTGCCGCAACATAGCGGACACTATGGAAACTATGTGCCGAATCCTGCTTTACGTTTGGCAAAGCTTCTGGCATCCATGAAAGATGATCAGGGGCGGGTCACGATTCCAGGATTCTACGATGGAGTCGAGATCACGGCTGAAGAGAAAGAGATACTCGCGCAGGTTCCTGATGATGAAAACCAGATCCGCAAAAAACTTGGAATAGCGGAAGCGGATCGTGTCGCGCCCACGTATCAGGAGTCCCTGCAATATCCTTCGCTCAATATTCGCGGCATGAATTCCCTGTTCGTAGGAAAAGAAGCGCGGACGCTCATTCCCGCCGTTGCAACGGCGGAGCTGGACTTGCGACTCGTTCCCGAAAGTGATCCGGAGCGATTGATCGGACTGGTTCGCAAACACATTGAGCAGCAGGGATACTATGTCGTCACAAAGGAACCGACCGAAGAGGAACGACTCAAATATCCGCGCATCGCTGCACTCCAGGCGTCTTTCTCGTACGGCGCTTTCCAAACTCCATACAATTCTGAAACGGGAGCCTGGGTCAGCCGCGCATTGAAGAAGGCCTTCGGAAAAGACCCGGTCAAGATGTTGCTGGTTGGCGGATCGATCCCCATCTCTCCTTTTGTCATTACACTCGGTATCCCGGCGGTATCCGTGCCAACTGTAAACATGGACAACAACCAGCATGCAGAAAATGAAAATATCCGCGTGGGAAATTATGTCGATGCGGTTACAACCTTCGTCGCCATTTTGACGGAAAAACTCTGATAGCACAGTTCGAATGGAAAAGAATCATGTTCTGATCACCGGAGTGGGACCGGTAAGCGCCATCGGTTGCGGTCGCGATTCGTTTTGGAATTCGCTGATTGGCGGCAAGAGTGGAATCGTCAACATTACTCGATGCGATACATCGCGTTCCGCGTGTAAGATCGGAGCCGAGATTAAAGACTTCCGCCTGCAAGATTTTGTGAATGGAGAACGTCGCGTTCCGAAGAAACTTCCCAGGTCCATTGAATTGGGAATTGCCGCTGCAGCACTCGCGCTGAAAGATGCATCGATTGATTGGGACACCATAAATCGCGATCGTATTGGTGTATTTGTAGGTACTTCAGTCGCAAATCTTGGGGAAGCGTTCGATGCAGCGGAGCTTTGGAGGATTTCCAACACCGCTCCCAAATCTGATACGGCTTTTTATCTCTTTAACCATTCCGCAGCTTCCCTTCTGTCCTCTTTCTTTGATCTGCGTGGACCATCCCTTACGATTACCACAGGATGCAATTCCGGTCTTGATGCTTTAGGACAGGCCATACGATTGATAGAGCTCGGTCTTGTGGACGGCATGCTGATTGTCGGAACGGACTGTGAGCTAATTCCGGAAGTGATGGCGGCATTGAACGCATCTGGTTCACTGAGTACGCATTACAACGAAGAAGCAGAGTGTTCGCCGCGACCATTTGATGCCGACAGAGATGGCGTGGTGCTGGGTGAAGGAGCGGGCGCTTTGTGGTTGGAATCGGAAAAAACGGCACGCGCGAGAAAGGCTACTGTATATGCCCGCGTGGCCGGCTATGCCAATTGCTCTGCCGGCCGGCACCGCAACTACTCACCTAATCCTGAATGGGATCTTCAACCGAGTGTGCGAGCCTTGCGGGAAGCGTTGAAACAGGCCGAAAAGCAACCGGAAGACATCGATCTGCTCCATGCCAATGGATCAGCGTCTGTAGCGTATGACAGATTGGAAGCCAATGCGATCGCACAAACATTTGGAAAGTATTTCGAACGATTAGCGGTGCACTCCATCAAATCTATGATCGGTCTTCCCGGCGGCGCTGCTTCCGCCTTACAGGCGATCACAACGTGCCTTTCCATGCATTACGGAATCGTCCCGCCGACTTTGAATCATGCAAGACCGGATCCGTTGTGCGGTCCGATTCGTGTGATTACGAAATGCGAATCTTTTCAGCCAGCTAACGTATTGATTCACTCGATCGGGTTAGGTGGTTTTTATTATTCGGCAGCCGCATTCTGCAAAACCCAATAGGAGACAAGATGAGCCGGACAACATTAAGAAAATCAATTACTTTGATGCTTTTGACCGCGATCCTTACCCTGGGCTGGATCGTTGCAGATACTGTTACCAAACCGCTTGAAGTGAGTTTACATGCTCACATCAGGATCTACCAACAGAATGATGTCAGCGTCTGGGAGCAAATCGATGATGTTGGACCGGCAAACCTGAATTTCTCTGCCAGTCTCACGGATTTGGTCACCGGCAAAAAGGCAACCACAAGCTTTGTATGGGAAGCAAAGACTCGGAAAGGATACGACTACTCTGTGCGGCTTGCTGCACCTGTAGATTTACGCTACAACCCCACGAACGGTCAGTTGGATGGCGAATTCCCTTTCCAGATCACCTACCGCGGAAAATCCGCAAACGTTGCCGGAAGATTGACAACAGAGTCTGTTCCATGGCCGCTTGAAACTCTTCGAGGCAAACGAGCAAACGGAATTTTCGGAATCAATCCTTCGGAATTCATATTTGTCAGCGCGAATGATCTCCACCTTCCGGGCCAGTCGCCGTTCAAACTTGTTTGTCGTGAACAGTACCGGATTATCCCAAAGAAGTAGCGATTTTTCAGACCTTCCGGCGCATATCCTCAAATATTGTTTGGGCGACCAGCAAAACAGCCGCGGCCTATGAGCTGCACATCGTCAAGTCGCGGAGAGCGCGCCGCCGCTTTCCGCGCGGCGCTCGATGGCTCGCAACCACATGCGGCGGATCAGATCGGAGCCCGGATAAATGATTCGCCAGTAAATTGCAAAACGGCGCAGTGACTCCGGACTATTTGCAAAGACTCGAGTTTCCGTAGAGACCAACGAACCACCGCGGATTCCGGACCCCATCACTGCCAATCCAAAGTAAACCACGATCGATAAAAACATTTCGCAATCAATACAACAAGATCATTTTATGGGTGATTCACAATTTTTCAAAAAACAAGATCACTGACAATAAAAAATATCCGGTCTATCCTCCGATCCGGTCTATCCTCCGATCCGGTCTATCTCCTATGAAAGATTGACAGAAAAGAGCCAACGGCTATACTAGCGTCATGGCCGAGTTTCACGAGAGTGCAGCGGACGTTTTTTATCAACAGAGTTCGGGAATTGAAACCGCGCCATTGCAGGATGAAGTCATCCTTTTTCATCCTTCGACAGGTAAATTCTTCGTTTTAAACCGGACATCCTCCTTCATCTGGTCCAGTCTTCGTGAACCATCCACTCCCAAACAGATTTCTGAAAAGCTTCAAACGAACTTTCGAAAAACAGAAGACTCGAATGTCGCGCTGGATGTCGATACGGTTTTGCAACAAATGGAATCTCAAGGTTTGATAGTCAAAACGCAAACATAAAGACAAAGAGGGAAAAATGGAAATAAAGGAAAAGGCGGCGATAGAGACTCTCCAGGATCTTCCCGAGTATGAACGTCCTACACTCACGGCCATGGACCGGGATGATGTGCTGACAGCGTTTCAGATGACTGCGGCTCAAATCAGCTCCGCAGGTTGCTGGTGGTCACCGCCCGCTGGTTTATAGTGCCTTCCTCTCATCCGTGAGGTTTTTGTGCGTCCGCTCGCTAGTGAGGATTTAAAAACAGTTCGTGGCGCAATTCTCCGCAAGGATCCGGCGCGTGAGCCTTGTTTTCCGGTTGTAGAGCTTCACACCCAGCTGCACGATTATGCAGGAATGTCGGAGGTCTCGCGCCGGCAGCGACTGCACCGGCATATGCACAATGAGATGCAGAACCTCGAAATCGTTTCTCAAACTTTGATAGATTTTCCCGATACTCCCTGGGAATTGCGAATGGAGCTGGCCAGACAATGCTGGGATGAAACACGTCACTGTTCGTTGTTGTACAGACGGCTTCAGGAAATCGGAGGCTATAAGGGTGAATTCCCGGTAATGAATTATGAATGGGGTGTTGTTTGCATGACGGATTCACTAGCCGGGCGGCTCGCCATTCAACAAAGGACTTTTGAAGGCGGAGAGATGGATATTCTTCGCCATCTTGTTCAAATGTGGAAGGACTCGGGGGACGAAGAGACCTCGCAGATCATGGATGGAATTCTCGCTGATGAAGTGCAGCATGTACGCTTCGCCAATCGATGGTTGAAAAAACTGGCCGAAGAGAATCCTGCCATTTTGCTGAAGGTTGTATCAGCCGTTCACCTGTTGAAAAAAGTGACTGAAGCTCTCGCGCCGGACCCTGGTGAAAAAAATGCGGTAGGTGTGGACCTGACAAGCTTCACACGTGTCGGTATCTTCGCAAGCATGGAGGACCGCAGATTGGCTGAGTTTACAGAAGAAGAGCTGAAGGAGATCGTTCGCCAGGAAGGTTTAGGATCCATTGTTAGCTGACGCAATTGCCGAACTGGCAGACAGACCAGAACTCCTGAAGCAACAAGCACAAACCGTAACCTATCGTTTCGGCGATGGATCACTCGCCGTAACATCCGATTACAAACCTTTCATCAGAGAACTTCACGAATACTTCCCAGAATATGAAATTTCTCCGACACAGGACGCGCAGGTCCATTGCGAAATTAGAACGACCTTGAACGCCGACATTCTATACGTAAATTTCCGGCGGCCGGAAAATCTCGACGCGCTGGGATTCGGGCTGGGCCAACTCGAACATCCACTCGAGAATCCGTATTACACAGAAATGCATTCATCTGTTTCAGGATGGCGCTTCATCGGCCATTCCAAAAGCGCGCGCCTTGTAATGGCAGCAAACAACGCGGTTGCTTTGATCGATGTATCAGCAGCACCGCCCCATTTCCTCGTTGATTATCTCCTCAGCATCCTGTTCTCGATTCAAAAGGAGCTGCTGTTTCTGCATGCAGGTTCCATAAAGATTGGTCGTTCTGGAGTTCTTCTGCTGGGTCCCAGCAAAAGAGGCAAAACTACCTTATCCATGGCTCTGGCTTCCAGAGGCCACGGATTTCTTGGAGATGATATAGCGCCCGTGCGAGCTGTAACACGTGAGATTCTTCCCTTTCGTAAGGCAATTTCCGTTCGATCCGGCCCGCGTGCTCAAGATGTGGATGAGATTCTCAACGGCGTAGCTTTCGATGAAAACCGAATGCGCTTTCAAATCCACGAACTCTTTCCGCAATCAAAGACAAATCCGGTTTTGGCTACTCATGCTTTCATCTTGCGGGCGTTCGCCGGCAAACCAGCCGTTGAAAAATTTGACCCTTCATTACAGAATCCAATTTGGAAGGATTTATCGATCAACCAGATTGTGGTCCCATTCTGGGGTGTCACCACAGAAAGACGGCTGATGCAATTTCTGGTTTTCATAAAGCTTCTTTCAAAACTGCACTGCTGGCTGCTGGATGCAGGCACGCCGGACGAAACAGCCGATTTGATTGAATCAATGACGGAGGAATCATGAGTCTCACAGTGAAAGAAAGGGGGGAATTAACGGCAACTTACCGTTTCATTGAAGTCAAGTTGATGGAAACTCTCGCACAATGGGTTCCGACAACACCGGAAATGGAAATTAAACTATTGTTCGGAGCTCATATCTGGGATGCCGCGCAACATGCAGATGCCCTTGGCAAGCGCACATACGAATTGCGTTTGCCGCTACAACATAGCATGCGCCCATCAGATGAATACTTCAGCGTTCTGGAAGAACTGGCTGCAGCAAAAAGTTCTGCGGACAAGCTTGCGGGATTTTACGATGTGATGCTGCCTGCACTTCAAGCGCGCTTTCGCAATTATCTAAGCCAAACAGATCCTCTCATGGATGCGCCGTCGGTCCGGGTGCTCGAACGGATTCTGCAAGACAATTCCAGAATGATCAAAGAAAGTAAGGAGCTCCGCGAGAAAATAAAGGTCGAAGCGAATGACAGCGCATGGATGAAACGTTTGGCAGAAAGGGAATCTTCGATCAACAGCGTGGTAGCACCCAAAACAGCAGCATGATAGAGAACAACTCAGATCTATTTGCCGAAGGACCGGCCCGCGATTCGCGATTTACGGTTGTCGAACGCTGGACAGAATGCGCCAACTTTCCTCCGGATCATCCTGAAAGGATTGTGGAGTTTCTACACCGCCAGATGAATGAAGAAGTAAACGGCCTGGAATGTTCCGCGCGCGGGCTTTCCGATTTTCCGGAGGAAGACTGGTCTCTACGGATGTGCCTCGCGCGGCAGTGCGCTGATGAATCGCGGCACGCTCAAATGTTCCGGAGATTGCTCGAAAGTAAAGGTGGATTTGTCGGTCAGTATCCGGTGCTGAATTTTCAATATCGCATCATCACAAAAAGCAATGATTTATGCAGCCGCATGGCCATTCAAAACCGGAGTTTTGAAGCCGGTGGTATTGATGCAATCACGTACGCCAAAGATGGGGCCAGGCAGGAAGGGGATTTCGATCTTGCAGAGCTCTATGAAGCTCAGTTAGCGGATGAGATTACGCATGTAAGATTCGCGAACGAATGGATACGCGCATCCATTCAAAAAGATCCCCGGAACGTTTTACGCATGGGAGTTGCTTTAAATATTGCTTCCAAAGCATTTTTTCAAGTTATGGGAAAAGAAGGAACGGAAGGAGTGCAGTACCCGGCGGATCAAGAAGGAAGACTGGAGGCAGGTTTTACTCCCGAAGAGATCCGGCTTGCTTCTGATCTGGCTGCAGGAAAATCCAAATCGTAATGGAAAAACAAGATCGGGTAAAACTCCTCACAGTTGGATCGATGCTTCGCAGCGATGCAAAATATGTGTTCGCTTTTCTCTCCGAACATCGTGAACAACTTGAAACGATCGACATTACCCTGGGGGGCGGAAGCATGAGCCCTGCCATTCCGAAGGGTTCGCAAATCCGCATACACGTGAATTACAAAGGAACCTATGAGCCGGGTCAGGTTGTCGCTTTTCTTTATCAAGGCAAAATCATGGTGCACCGGATTCGTTATTGCGGACGGCGAGGCAAAGCGAAACACTATGTGCTCACACAGGGCGATGCAACTTTTCTACCGGATGCGCCAGTTCCCATGGATTCGATTCTTGGACCGGTGATTGGCTTTCAGAAGAATGAAGATTGGGTTGCGCCGGGGAATCTACAAAGAGTTTCTTCTTTCTGGGTCCGATGCATCGCTGCAATGCTTGAAATCAATATTTCCGCAGCAACATTTTTGATAAAGTGTCTACGTAAGATTTGAACCCACACGTACGTAGTGGCAGAGCATTTGACGTATAACCTCATCATGACCCATTTTTGCTCTGGATTTTTTTCTGAAATGAGTGATTCGATGCGCTACAAATGCTCTGCAAAGTACTTGAGATGCAGAGCATTTTCCAACAAAATGACGCTAATACTAGAATCATACAAGCTGTAGGGTCTTTGCTTGTTGGGTTAATATGGAAAATGCTCTGCCACTACTTATCAGGACAGCAACTCCCAACGATGCGGGAATCATTGCGCAGATTGATGTGGACAGCATGCGCCCAGCCTATAGCGGAATTCTGCCGAAATCATATCTTGCAAAGCTTTCGGTTAGAGAACATAAGAAAAATTGGAAGAAAAGGCTAAAGGAAACAGAAACATTTGTGCTTGTTGCGGAAAATGCAGAAAGAGAAGTTCTTGGATACGCGTACGCGGGGCGTACCAGAAAACAGGATCCGATTTATGCCGGTGAGATTTACCGAATTTATATCCACCCTTCGCACCAACGGCGCGGGGTTGGTCGTAGCTTGATGCGGGTGGCAGCAGAAAGACTCGCTGCGGAAGGGATCGATTCATTATTGATCTGGGTGCTTGCAGCAAATCCTGCTAGAAAATTTTACGAAGCGCTGGGCGGAAAACTAGTGCGATCCGTCATGACTGAAGTTGCCGGCCTTTCACTCGAAGGTGTTGCTTACGGATGGACAGATACAAGAATACTGCGTCTGTAATGCCCTTCCGGCCGGGCGTCCTGCCTACGCAACAACAGGAGCTGCTCCTGCGCGCGACACTTCTGGATGATGAGGAGGCCTGGAATCATTGGAAAACAACAATGAATCTCGAGGAACTGGATCATCTCACTGAAAGAATCATTCCTCTTCTGCAACCAAAGCTGGCACTCTACAAAATTGTTGGACCGATGCGCGCCAAAGTCGAAGAACTCTACGGTCAGACGCGGATCACGAATCGTGTTCGGCTCTTGGACCTTGCTCATTTGCTCGAGCGGTTTCAGCAAGCCGAAATTTCCACAATGGTCTTAAAAGGAGCCGCCCTGATTCCGAAATACTATCGAGATCCGGGGCTTCGTCCGATGGTTGATCTGGATGTTCTGGTGCGCACGCAGGACGCTCTCCTTTCGGTACGTCTTCTGAAAACAATGGGATTCGAACCAGTGGCGGAAAAAGATGTCCATTTTTCGGAAGGATTGGTCCCCCTTATCCATGGTTATGCGTTTTGCAGACCCTCCACATCAAAAGTGGATCTTCACTGGCACGTTCTACCGGAGTGTCTCCGCGAAACGGATGATGAGGACTTCTGGAATGGTTCCATTTTAGTTTCCATAGAAACGGCCAGTTCACGATCGTTAAATCCCGCAGATCAGATCCTTCATGTTTGTGTGCACGGATCAAAATGGGCGCCTTCCATACGCTGGGTTGCAGACACCATGATGATTCTGAAATCGGAAACAGAAATCGACTGGAATCGATTGATAGAACAAACAAATCAAAGAAGGCTGATGCTGCCTGTTCGTCACGCACTTACTTATCTTCGCGAAAAATTTCACGCGCCTGTTCCGCCGAAAGTTTTAGAAGCTCTTCTCCCTCCATCCAAAACGGAATTCTGCGAATTCCGTTACAAGACGGAGGATCATCTACAGAAACTGCTCGGGAATCTTCCTTTGCTCTGGTACTCTTACGTCCGCAACACAAACACAATGAGCACAGCTGCAAAACTCCTTGGGTTTATCATTTTTCTTCAGCAATTCTGGGGATTGAAATCTCGATGGGTTATTCCTTTTCACATGCTGAAGAGGCTCGCACAAAAGCTCGTACGCCATGCTAAAATGTTGCGACTTTCTCAAAAATGAGTTTTCTGCCGGGGACCCGCTTAGGCTCGTACCAGATCACAGCGTCGATTGGCGCAGGTGGAATGGGAGAAGTCTATCGTGCGCGGGACACGAAACTGAACCGCGACATCGCAATAAAGATATTGCCTGCGTCCTTCGCAAAAGACGTTGATGGAGTAGCTCGATTCCGGCGGGAAGCTCAGGTTCTCGCTTCTTTGAATCATCCGAATATTGCCTCGATTTACGGACTCGAAGAGTCGAATGGCGATGTGGCTCTTGCACTGGAGTTCGTTGACGGAGAAGACCTGGCAGAGCGTTTAAAACGCGGTCCCATCCCGCTGGATGAATCACTGGCCATCGCAAAACAGATTGCCGACGGCCTGGAAGCTGCACACGAAAAGGGTGTCATCCATCGGGATCTGAAGCCTGCAAATATAAAGGTAAGCAAATCCGGAATCACGAAGATTCTTGATTTTGGTCTCGCAAAAGCTTTTGAAGGAGATACCGGATCGATTGAAAGCGGAGTCTCGCAATCGCCAACGATGGCCCGACATATGACAGAGGCAGGAATCATTCTTGGTACCGTGGGTTACATGAGCCCGGAGCAAGCGCGTGGAAAACCGGTTGATAAGCGTACCGATATCTGGGCTTTTGGAGTTGTGCTATTTGAAATGTTAACCGGCAGAAGACTTTTTGACGGCGAAACGGTGAGTGACACGCTTGCTGCAGTACTCATTCGCGATCCTGATCTGAGCGCATTACCTGCATCGACACCACCGGGAGTTCGGCGTTTGCTGGAGCGCTGCCTCACTCGCGATCCGAAAAAGCGTTTGCGGGATATTGGCGATGCGCAATCGGATCTGGAAGAGAAAGTTGAAAAGATTCCTGCGGCAATAATCCCCGCACAATCAAAACCGCTATATCGATATTTACCATGGATCATCACTGCGCTTGCAATCCTCGTTTCCTTGTGGACGCTCTTGCAACACAAAGACACAGATTCCTTATCTCGCGAAGTGACAGATTTCGATATCTCCTATCCACCGGATGTCGAGCCGAGTTCGGGACTACAAGGTGGTTTTTCAATCTCGCCAGACGGGCGCAAAGTCGCGATGATAGGCATCCGAAACGGCGTGCGAAGAGTGTACGTTCGAAGGTTGGATAGTCCGGAAGCAGTGGAGCTCAATGATCCAGGGGTAAACGCCGCAGGTTTTTCGCCAGATAATGCGAGTCTGGTAATTATTCCGGGTAGCACACTGGTAACTAAAATTTCTCTCGCTGATCAACAACGAACAGTCCTTACGTCAGGTTCCGATCTAGGCAGCGGCATCATCTGGAATTCGTGGGGTATTCTTTTCAATCGCAATGGGGCGCTCTGGATGGTGTCTCCGCAAGGCGGCGCTCCAACCCAATTGACGAAGCTTGATGCAACCCGCCACGAAGTCCTTCATACCGATCCTCTCGTTTTGCCGGGTGGGCGCACGCTACTTTACTCAAGCCTGACGACGGAGTTGGGAACCGAGCGGATTGAATCGTTGTCCAGAGATAGCGGGAAGAAATCCGTGATTATAGAGCGCGCGATCACACCAATTTGGTCATCGTCCGGTCATTTGCTTTTTGCAAGAGACGGCGCTGTATTTGCTGTCCCTTTTGATCCTGAAAGTGTTACTGCCCGCGGAAATGCACTTTCAGTGATTCGAGCTGGTGTAATCGGTACTGTGCGAACCGGAAGTCAGGGATTGCAACTTTCAGATATCGGCACGCTCGTATTTGTTCCGGGCGATTTTGGAAGCAATCGTGCAGTTTCTGTGAGTCGTGATGGCTCTGAGTTGGCGCTGAATATGGCCCGTAGTCGCATGGGAAACCCAAGAGTTTCACCGGATGGTCGCCGGCTTCTTTTCGAAAATGAAGCAAGCTTGATCGAAACCTTCGATCTGCTGCGCGAAACGCGCGCAAGAATTACCGCTGTAGGACTCGGAACCAGTTTTTCCACATGGACGGCTGATGGTAAGGGCGTGGCGTTCCGGCGATTTAATGTACCCTTCTGGGCCGCTGCTGATGGAAGCGGAAAAGCCGGACCGTTGGGAAGCGGATTCATTAATGATTATCCTGCGTCACCCGGACCTGATCCAGACTCCATCATCATTGTTCGAATTCAGCCGAACTCATCCGGAGATATTTTTTTGATGTCGATCAGCGGCAAATTCGCGCCGAAACCGCTTCTTGTTACTCCTGCGTACGAAGGCGGTCCCCAGCTGTCACCGGATGGACGCTGGTTGTTATACCAATCCAATGAATCGGGGCAGGCTGAAATTTATGTTCGGCGGTATCCTGCTTTGGATCGCGCATGGCAAGTTTCGGAAGGTGGTGGTGTACAGGCAAGATGGAATACCAACAACCAGGAAGTTTTCTATCGCAATGGTAAGAATATGATGGCAGTTTCGTTTGATCCTTCGGCATCAGAACCTGCTTTTGGGAAGCCGGTTCCACTATTTGCCGATGTATATGATTTCGGTCAGGGAATCTCCATCCCGAATTACGATGTCACAAGGGATGGACGCTTTATTATGCTTCGCCGGGGAGCGCACGGCAGCAATTTGCGCGTTGTCATGAACTGGACGGAAAAGCTGAAACAAATTCTGGCATCCGGTGGCGTGCAATAAATTCTTTGCGTCTTTTGCGTTGAATGAATGACCGTTATTATTTGACTTCTACCGCCGGGAGAATCCAGTTCGGGATGTAATCATCATGGAGTGGCAGGTTGTCGTTGTAGTTGCCCGCATAAAAACAGATTACCAGATCGAGTTCCGGAAACGCGATTGCATGCTGCCAGCCGTTTCCGCTGGCGAAGTAACCGCGCACCGAACGCCCTTTATAAGGATAATCGCGGATCCACCACAAATAGCCGTACTGCGACCGCGAAGTTTCACTGAATCGGGTTAGAGGTATAGTGGAACGGCGAACCCATTCCGGTGTTAGAATTTTGCGTCCGTTCCAGGTACCTCCATTTATGTGCAGCTGGGCCAGCTTCACCTGTGAGGCTATGCTTCCGGATACAACTTTGCCATCGCTTTCGTCCACGCTTCCTGAATCAGTACCTGCAAGTGATTTGGCTGATTCCACAGCGACAGCCATAAAGCCGGCTGGACTTGCTTCCGCAAAGTCTCAGGATCAGCTCCAGGAGGAGCACCACAAGCAGAGCCACGTTCGATGCGGAAACAGAATATTCCGTTGTTGAAATTCTCCACAGTTCCGTAAAAATCCGTTGGCGGTTTGTTCGCAATTACTTTTCCTTTCAATTCGAAACCGCCCGCCGTTTTAATTGCGTATGGATCGCCAGGGCGCAGATTTTCAATGGAACCCTCTTGCAAGAAACCCCCTTTGCTCATCATGCGGATCCAAACCTCTTCGCGCGTATTCAGCAAAAGCGTCCGGGCCCAGATGACCTGACGCGATTCGCCCGCATGATTCTCCAGATAGTGTTTCATGTTGTCCAGCTCGAATGTCCAGCCGCGGCTTGTTGCATCGTATTCATCTTCCCAATTTTCTCCCATCCCAAAACCGGAGTGTACAAGTCTCAGAATGGTTTTACCGCCATGACTTTCCAATTGAAAATCGGTGGCCACTTGAGGGGGAATTCTTTCCGCTCCTGGAGGTTGTTCTCCGCCTCCTTCCGCTGTTTTTAAACGATGATTTGGTTCCCAGATCTCGATCTGACTTCTTCCTTCATACGGAGGCCCCCACGAATAAAAAATGGATCCTCCCTTTCCAGGCATCACTTTCGCATCCAATGGAAACCAGCGCATCAGCTCATGCGCATCGGTAAGCGCTTTCCAAACTTTTTCCACGGGCGCATTGATCTCAATCGTTCTCTCAATGGAGCGTGTTTGAGTGGGTGTTTTTTCTTTAGTCACGACTTTTTCTCCTGTTTCATTTTTTTATGAATTTTGGTGATGGCGGGATAAGCGCCCGCAAAAACACGAAAAGTGCGACCGCCAGGGCTTTTTTCATCATGATACTTTGCCGATAAATTTGCGAAAGCGTTCGAGACTTCTCTGGCAAATTCATTGCGATCCGCGGTGCTGGCAAAACGAATGGACGTTTGCAATGTGAATGTGGCAAGTTTCTTATTCGCCTGATTTGCTTGTTCCCGTAGAACGGCAAGTTCTTGAATTGCGCGGGCGGCTACAGCTACAAGATAAGTGAACGAGAAGTGGTCTTGAATTTTGTCTGGATCGGCAGCAAGCGATCCCAGCGCCTGAGGGCTAATCAAATAAGCGCGGGCAGTAGCGCGCACGATTCGTTCCGTGCAGTTGCCCTTACGCCGTTCCTCTACCGCCTCCAGGAACCCGTGCTTCTCCAGTTGGCGGAGATGGTAGTTCACCTTTTGGCGCGGAATTCCGAAACGGCGCGCTAAACCGGCAGCCGAATCCGGCTCGCGAAGGCCCTCCAGTATCTGAAGACGCAAAGGATCAAGCACCGCCGCCGCCTCAAGATTGTCCTCGATCATCTGGATCGCTGTGGCACTTGGACTGTTCATGTTCCAAAATATATTACCGACAAAATAATTTGTCAAGACATATTTTTTTATCGGAATCAGGTTTGCTGTAAAATGACGTCCATGAGAAAACTCGTCTTGTTTCTAAGCTTCTTTTTACTGGCTGCAGGAATCCTGGAGGCCGGTCCGTTGGAATCACGGCTTCAGAAGATCATGAACCGTCCGGAGTTTCGTCACGCGACTTTTGGAATCCATTTTCTATCGCTCGAAAAGAAACAAACGCTTTATGCGCTGAATGCAAACAAGTTCTTTATTCCCGCGTCCACCACAAAATTGATAACAGCGGGAAGCGCGCTGGAAATCCTTGGACCCGATTATCGTTTTCCTACACGCATCTATCGAACCGGTGAAGTGATAAACGAAACTTTGCAAGGAGATCTTGTTCTGGTCGCAAGCGGCGATCCTAACCTGTCCTCAAGAGTCACAGAGGGCGAGGCTCTGTTGTTTGAAAATGAAGATCATTCTTACGGAGGAGAGCACAGCCGTGGTGTCGGAGAGGACCCGCTGCGAGTAATTCGCAAATTGGCAAAACAGGTTGCTGGTCACAAAATCAAAAGAATCAGCGGGCGAGTCCTGGTGGACGCGACTCTGTTCAAGCAAGGAGACCGCGAGCTCGGCACCGGCGTGGTTATTTCACCAATCGTAGTGAACGATAACGTTATGGATGTGCTTGTAAAACCTGGCGATTCAGAAAACGCTGCCGTAGCGATGAAAGTTGCTCCGTTAACGTCTTACGTGAGAATCGTGAATCGCGCAATCACAGGGAAAAGCGATTCCGATCCCGACCTGCGATGGGATTCCGATATTGAGAACAGTGACGGTTCTCGAACTGTCACGCTTGCTGGTTCCCTTCCGGCAAACGGGCCGGAGACAATGTTCAGTTATGCAGTTCCAGATCCTGCGCGATACGGCGAGATGTTGCTTACAGAAGCATTGCGCGAAGAGGGCATTGTCGCCAACGCAAGATTAAAAGAGGATCAGCCGGATTTCAAATCGCTTGCAACTTTTTACAAATCGGAAAATCAAGTTGCTGAACACATCTCGCCACCCATGAAAGAAGAGATCAAAATCATTCTCAAAGTGAGTCAGAATCTGCATGCCAGCATGATGCCGTATGTTCTTGCTTCGGTGGTTGCAAAAAAAGAAGCGCCACAATCAGGGTTCGATTTAATGCGGGAGTTTCTAGCGAAAGCCGGATTGAACGATGATGCTGCGTCGCAGGAAGATGGCGCCGGCGGTTCGGCGAACTTCACTCCGGAATTCATGACCAGCTATCTTGCTTACTGGGCAAGGCATAAGGAGGCAAAGACATTTCATGATGCTTTGCCGATCCTTGGAAAAGATGGCACGTTGTTTCAGATCCAGGTATATTCAGCAGCGGCCGGTCACGTCTTTGCAAAAACTGGGACTTATGGCAGGTCCGATCTTCTGCACAAGCGAGTGATGGTCGACAGCAAAGCCCTGGCAGGTTACGTGACCACTAAAAAGGGGCACAGCCTGGCCTTCGCCATTTTTGTAAATCACGTTCCGGTCAGCTCAAAACCACACGCCATTCGCGAAATAACCGGTCAGGCAATGGGTGAGATCGCTGCTGCTGCGTACGAACTTCTATAACTCAGAACACCTGTTCGTCGGCTGAAGGTCCGTAGATCGAAGGAACCGGTATATTATTCAGCCGCATGTAAATCGTCAATTGTCCGCGGTGATGGACCAGATGGTTGACCATCGGTAGAATCATGTCTCTCTTTGAGGATGAAAACAGCACCTGCCCCTGGTTTTTTAGATAGAAGGGCGCATCGAGCGATCCGTCCATTACCTTTTGCAAAGCCTGTTTCGCCTCGGCAAGATTCTCATCGAGATGCTTTACTAAATCCGCACCTGTTTTCGGCTCTAAGTGTTGAAAGGTAGCAAAATCGATCTCCGAATCCTTGATCGTATGCGTGATCCATTTGGGAATTTCGGCAACGAGCAAAGACAAATAACCCATTGGCATCGATTTTTCGTGTGGTTTCCAGCCAAACAATCTTTCAGGAATTCTTTCCAAACATCTGCGCGATGCATTTGCTTCCGCTTCCAATTCCTTTAAAACCGATGTTGCCAGTGTTGTATCGCTCATCATGCAATCCTATTCTCCTGCAAACGGTCCTACGATTTCATTCGTAATCCATCCGCCATAATATTCGCCTGGCTGGGGAACGACACGTTCACCATTGACGAAACAGGCATCCATCAACTTCGGATAGAAAGCCAGATGATTTCGGATCATTTCATATCCTCGTGTTGGCTCCGGATAACTCCAGGCGGCGTTTTGATTTTCTTTTGTTCTGCCCTTTATGTTGAAATAAACGGCTGTTCCTTTCCATTCACACTTTGAGCTTTTGGTTGATGGAGTCATGTGCTCCATATGTATATCTTCACGCGGGATGTAATAAACGGGAGCGTGTCCGGTTTCCAAAACCCGCACAGCACGATCCGTTTCGGCGATCACAACGCCGTCATAAAGGACACGAATCTTCTTCGAAGTCTTTTCCACCCTTGGCGGGCGCGGATAGTCCCAGACTGATTCCTGACCTGGTCCCGGTTTGATCCTTTGTGGTTTCACATCTTCTGCCGCAAAGCTGAAAATTGTGATGAACAGAATACAAAAGAGTAATGCTGATATCCTCATGATGCAATTATAAACAAAGTAGTGCGGGCGTCCCGCCTGCAGCTCCGCAGACGAGACGTCCGCGCTACTTTGTTATAGCTCCGTGCTACCATGGATATCGATGGCCGTAGGGAAATTTCCACGCCGAAGTTTTCTCGCGGGCTCGCTCGCAATGCCCCTTGCAATTCCTGCGCTTGCATCATCCGCTACGAAGTTACGCGTCGCCGTGATTGGCGCCGGCGCATTTGGCGGATGGACAGCGCTCTTTCTTCTTCGCAACGGAGCACAGGTCACAGTGTTCGACGCCTGGGGTCCAGGAAATGCGCGCGCAAGCTCCGGTGGTGAAACTCGGGTCATTCGTGGCGTGTACGGACCGAACCGGATCTACGTGAAGTGGACGGTTCGTTCGTTTCAGCTATGGAAGGAAGCGGAAAAAGCATGGAACAGGAAAATCTATACAAAAACAAATGCGATATGGATGATTCGTGAAAATCAAAATGACGATTACGAAAAAGCCGCGATGCCGCTGTTGGAGGCCGAGGGTCTTCCTTACCAAAAACTAACTCCGTCAGAAGCTTCCAAACATTATCCGCAAATCAATTTTGATGGCGTTGGCTGGGTCCTGAAGGAAGAGGAAGCGGGCTTTCTGCTCGCGCGACAAGCCTGCCAGTGCGTTCTCGATTCTTTTATTGCGGAAGGCGGCGAGTATCGCCTGCTTTCCGCAAAACGAGGACCGGAAGGCGCTTTGCAATTATCCGATGGATCCACGTTCCAGGCGGATGCGTACGTGTTTGCCTGCGGTCCCTGGCTCAGCGAACTCTTTCCTGAGCTGATGGTGGGCCGTTTGATTGAACCCACACGGCAGGAGGTTTTCTTTTTCGGAACTCCTGCGGCAGAGGATCGCTGGACGGAAAAGAAAATGCCTGTCTGGATCGATCACGGGGAGCGTTTGATTTACGGCGTGCCGGGAAATGAGCGGCGTGGCTTCAAAGTTGCGGACGATACGCGCGGTGAACCTTTCAACCCAACCAGCGGCGAACGAAAAATCACTTCGGAAAAACTTGAAGCGGCCAGAAAATTTCTTGAGCTGCGTTTTCCGGATCTAAAAAATGCGCCTCTGGTGGAATCCCGCGTCTGTCAGTATGAGAATAGTCCCGATCAAAACTTCATCATCGATCAGCATACTCAAATGAAGAACATCTGGATTGTGGGAGGCGGGTCCGGGCACGGTTTCAAACATGGCCCCGCAGTCGGCGAATACACCGCCGGACTCGTTCTCGATAAACAGAAACCGGATCCGTTCTTCCAACTGGACCGATTTAGAAAAGGACACAATGGCTAAAAGAATTGTATTACTTTTCGTTTTATTCCTTTTTTTCGCAACACTTCATGCACAAAACAAAAGCTCGACTCTTCTCAAACAGGTTGCCGATGAATACTGGCAACATGAGCTGGATGAATCTCTCTACCTCCGGATCAAATTCGGATTGCCGATCACCGATCTGCCGGATCCCACTCTGGAGGATGCAAAAAGAGAAGCCGCATTCTGCAACAACATTTTAGACAAACTGAAAGGAGTAGATCCGAAGGAAATCGATCATGAAGAATTCCTTTCTCTGGAAATCTTGAAATGGGAGTGCGCGCAAGTCGTCGATCTTGTTCGCTATTTCAAATTCACTTCTCCGATCACGCCCTACGCTTCCGATCTGTCCACAATTCATCAAGCATTCACCACCTTCGCCGTAAACTCAGAGGAGGATGCAGAGAAGTACGTCGCGTTATTGAAAAAGCTGCCTGTGTACGTTCAGCAACTCCACACGACCGTCGAACGGCAGGCGAAGGAAGGTGTTCTGGTTCCAAAAGATGAGCTGGAAATCGTAATTCCTTTTCTTTCTAACTACGGAAAGGAAGGTGAGAACAGTCCTTTCTATTCCAAAAAGGTGAAGAAGGAAGCTCTCGCAAAGGAGATGGCCACCGTCATCAATACCGAAGTAAACACGTCTTTCCAGAAGCTGATTGATTATTTGAAGACGGACTACAAACAACAGTCGCCGCGCACGCTGTCGGAAAAAAAGGATTACTACCGCGCGCTTGTACGCTATCACACAACGATGGATGTCACCCCGGAGGAGGTCCATGAAACCGGACAGGAGGCGGTGCGAAAACTTCAGGAAAGGATGAAAACCGTGCGCGAGTCGCTGAAATTTGAGGGCACCCAGGAAGAGTTTCACAAGAACTTAAAGAGCGACCCGCAATTCATTCCAAAAACACCTGAAGAAATCGGCGAAAAGCTTCTGTCTTTCGACCGCCGGATTCAACCGAAGATTCCGGAGTACTTCTCACTCAAGCCAAAGGCTCCGCATGCAGTCTCGCGCCTTGATCCAAAATTGGAAGGATCGATGACGTTCGGATACTACCAAGTGCCCACCAAATCGGATCCTAAAGGAACTTACTACTATAATGGTTCTAATCTATCAGAAAGACCGATGTTTAACTCCGGCTCGCTCGTTTATCATGAGCTGGTCCCAGGACATCATTTTCAGCTGAATCTACAATCCGAGAATGAATCACTTCCCGCTTTTCGAAGGGAGGGCGGCCACACCGCGTTTGTCGAAGGGTGGGCCGAATACTCGTCCGGCCTGGCCGAGGAAATGGGCATGTATCAGGATCCGTACGAGCTTTACGGAAGGTTGACGGCGGAAATGTTTTTGACGGTGCGGCTGGTTGTAGATACCGGCATGAATTATTTTGATTGGCCGCGTGAAAAAGCGATGCAATTCATGCGAGCAAATCTCCTGGAATCGGAGACGCAAATCCACACAGAGTCGTTGCGTTATTGCTGCGATATTCCCGGACAGGCTCTCGGCTATAAGATGGGCAGCTTCAAAATACGCGCTCTACGGGAAAAAACCCAACAGGCGCTCAAAGAAAAATATGATGTGCGTAAGTTTCACGCCGCCGTTCTGGAAAGTGGCTCGATGCCTCTAACGGTGCTGGAAAAGCACATTGAATGGGTTATTGAGAGTGCTGAGTAATGAGTGCCGAGTGCTGAGTTAACGCGGGGAAATCATTGATGATGGCGTTCTTCAGCTCCGTTAATTTTCCATCAAACAGATGCACGGCTCCCTCGATGACCACGAGCTTCTTTGGTTCCTGAAGTTGATTGAACCAGTCCTGGGTGCTGCTGATCGATCCGTACTGATCGTTTGAGCCCTGCAAAATCAACTTTGGTTTTTCGTAATCGAAAAGAAAACTGAAATCGGCAACATCCACAGTCACTCCGGTTCCGATCACAGCTGAGACTCTCTCATCGCGCGACGCAACCAGCAAACCCACTTTTGCTCCGAATGAGAATCCGCCCACGACCAGCATGGCTTCCGGATATTGATGATGAAAATGATCGAGGACCGCCTCCACATCCCGTTGCTCACCGATGCCGTGATTGAATGCGCCGCTGGAACGTCCGACACCTCTAAAATTGAACCGCACCGTTGCATAACCGATCTGATTGAGCGCCATCGCCATCGAATAAATCACTTTGTTATGCATGGTGCCGCCATATAAAGGATGGGGATGGCACAGCACCGCGAGGTGCGTAACTTTTTTGGAAACGTAAGAGAAGATCCCTTCCAGCTCACCTTCCGGTCCTGGAATGAAAACCATCTCACTCCGTTTCGCCGTAATCGAATTCATAGAGGCTAATGATATACGTGATCCCAACCTCACGCAATCGTAATCGTGGATCGTGATCTTGATCGTAATCGTAATCTAACTTCGAAACATCAACCTCCCGATGAAACGCAAAGTCCTATACGCGCGTTCGAATCCTGAAAATGCTTGTGTGCTGTATTTGTTGTACGCTCGCAGTGCATCCCAATTGTGCCCGGCATTGATGTAGTGTTCGCTGACAACGCGATACAACGCTTTCCATGATTCCTTTTCCGAAGCACCGGAATTTGTAAATACGGGCGTGTTGCGGAATTTTTCGAAGATGCGGATGAGCTCTTTCGCCTGAACATCCTGCTGGCCTACCGACTTCGCTGCAGAATGTGTTCTTGCTCTGGAAAGTAAATCAGGAACGTAAAGAAATCGGGCGCCGCCGCCGGCGATGCGGATCCAGTATTCAAAATCTGCGCAAAATTGAAAACTCTCGTCCAAGCCGCCAAATCGATCCCATACAGATTTGCGAATAAAAGCGGACGGTTGACGGACCGGATCGTTCCATGTCTGGAAAATAGAGCGAAGATCAAATGGTTCGCTCCGAAAAACGCTCAGGGTATTGCCGCGGGCATCAATCAGAGTTGTGTCGCCATAAACAACATCTGTATCTGGTGAATCTGAAAAAGCATGCACCGCCTTTTGCAGTGCGTCCTTTTCCAGAAGGTCGTCCGAATTCAGATAGGCAAGGATGTCGCCCGTGGCTCGCATCCATCCTTGATTGATGGCATCTGCATAACCCCCATCCTTCTTGCTTTGCGAGTAAGCGAGCTTAGTTTCGTATTTATGGATGATTTCCTGGGAGCCATCCGTTGAGCCGCCATCGATGATGATATATTCCAGATCCTGATAAGTCTGGTTGAATACGGACTGGATTGTTTCTTCGAGGAAAGCAGCCTGGTTGTAACTCGGCGTGACGATGCTGACGAGCATGTTTCTGGTCACCGTGTTATAATAGCAAGTTTCTAGTTCACGAGAATCAACATGAATTTTGGCACTTTATACCGGGACGTTACGCGCGCGTACACGACGATTCCGCAAAAATTCGACAAGCAGGGACGGGCTTTTCCGCCCCTTCGAGTCGCCATCGTGATTACGCATTTCTGCAACCTTCGTTGCGAGTTTTGCATGGTGGTCAGTCCCGAAAACGTCGAACGCGCCAAGAAAATGCAGCCGCAGGTCCTGACTCTCAAGGAGATCCAGTCGATTGTCGACTCACTACCGCGCTTTTCCGTCGTCACTATTACGGGTGGCGAACCCACGGCCCGCTACGACTTCATGGACATCATGCGGTACATCAGCCGCAAACACAAAGGTCATTTCGTCACAAATGGAACGGTCTTGAACGATCAGAAACTCGCCGAATTAATTTCCATGGGCGCCTCGAATCTACTGACAAGCGGATTGATGTCTGTTGGAGTTTCCATTGAAGGTCCCGAAGAATTTCACGATCACATCGTCAAAATCAAAGGTGCGTACAAAAAGACCGTGCGTACGATTCACACACTCGGAGAAGAGAAAAGGAAACAAAAGAAGAAATATCCCATCATCGATTTGAAGGTTGTCATCACAGACGAAAACATCAACAGCCTCATCGACATTTTCAAGCTTGCTGAAGAGAATGGCGTGGACATGGTTTCCTATCAGGTGGTGAATAATCAACCATCCTCTTACGGCATCGAAGGCTCGGGAGATGCGCGCGCGCACATGAAAGTTCCCGCGCCGGTTCGCCCGATCGACGCAAAACTGCTCCGTGAGGTTTGCGAAGAGCTGACCGCGCGGTCGAATGCGCATCGGGTCACGAAAGTTCGTTTCAATCCGATCATGCCTCTGGATGACATTGTGGACCATTATCAGAACACGCCTGATCTAGAACACTTCACTTGCCGTGTTGTATGGTCAACGATGCACATAGGTCCTTATGGCGATGTGTTCCCCTGCTATAGCTACAACATGGGAAATATTCGCAAGAATTCTTTGATGGAAATCTGGAATGGCGAAAAGTATAAAGCCTTCCGCAGACAACTTCAGCAGGCCGGCATCTGGAGAGGTTGCATTGGTTGCTGCATGATCTCGTACAAAGAGCCGAATGGTCTGAGCAATAAGATTAATAACACCGGCACAAAAGCAGTCCATCAGATTTCATACAACGCACGCTAATTTTGAACAAAAGCTAAAAAAGGAAACTAAGATCAAATTTTGAACAGAAGATCGCAAAGCACGCTAAGATTGAATGATTTTCGCTTCGCGTTCTTTGCGTCCTTCTGTTCAAATTCCTTCGTTTTCTTCGTTATCTTCTGTTAAAAAATGAATGAGAAAGTTGCCGAACCATTGGCCCGTCCTTACACAGATTTTCAATCACAGCTGACGACCACCGCAAAGACACCGATCCAGAAGTACATGGATATGCAGATCGGTATGCGCTCCTGGTGGATGCTGTTCAAGTACGAACTCGTAATGATGCTGTGCAACTCGCGCACGGGAGCTATCGGTTATTTTTTGCGCAATCTCTTTTATCCGCTCGTCTTCGGAAAAATCGGACGCAATGTGACTTTCGGAAGGAACATCACGATCCGCCATCCTCACAAAATCAAAATCGGAGAAAATTGCATCATCGATGAGAATTGCGTTCTTGACGCAAAAGGTGACGACCCGCGCGGAATTGAGCTCGGCGATAATTGTGTACTGAGCCGCAACAACATTCTGAGCTGCAAAGGCGGCTATATCAAACTGGGATCAGGGACCAACATAGCGCAGAATTCACTCGTACATTCAGAAAGCGCGGTGGAGCTTGGCAAGAATACTCTGGTTGCATCCTACGTTTATTTTGTCGGCGGCGGAAACCATGATTTTTCACGCACCGATATTCCGATCATTCAACAGCCTTCTTTGAGTCGCGGTGGGATTTTTATTGAAGATAACTGCTGGTTTGGAGCGGGAGTGATCATTCTGGATGGCTGCAAAATCGGCAACGATTCGGTTTTCGCGGCTGGCGCAGTTGTGAACTCGGAGATCCCACCTTACTCGATTGTTGTGGGTATGCCCGCTCGAGTATTGCGGAACCGGTTGGAGAATTTGGAATCATGAAAGATCTGCTGAACTACCTCCCTTCTTTGCGCGGGAAGAAAGTGGGAGTGTACGGTGATTTGATTGCTGACGAATACGTGTACGGCACGATCCATCGCTTTTCGCGTGAAGCACCTGTCTTTGTTGTGAATTATGAAGCTTCGCAAATCGGCCCGGGCGGCGCAGCCAACGCGATCAATAACATTCATGGGCTCGGTGGAAATCCGTATCCTTTCGGAGTGCTCGGAAATGACACGCCGGGGAGAACACTCTTACACGTATTGAAAGAGAAGGGAATTTCCACGGATGGCATTGTTTGCGATGATGACCATCCCACGTTCATTAAACAGCGAGTTGTGGCCGGTTCTCCGCACTCCGTGAAACAACAGATCTTGCGAATCGATCGCTGTTTGCCGCTCTCCGCCGATGCTCATTGCCATA
This sequence comes from bacterium, assembly GCA_022616075.1. Classification (NCBI taxonomy): domain Bacteria; species bacterium. The sequence goes on along the minus strand of JAKEFK010000138.1, from coordinate 4,365 downwards.
AAGAACTTACGAACCGACTCTCTGACTTTGCAAAAGATCTCGATGTTTTGATCATTTCCGACTACGGACTCGGCGTGGCAAGCTCCGCGCATCTGGCTCCGATCTTAAAGGAGCTGTCGCAGGCGGGGCTTCCCTGTTTCGTTGATTCCCGCTATAACCTTCAGGCTTACGCCGGTGTGACAGCCGCCACTCCCAACGAACCGGAACTGGAATCGATTCTTGGGAAATCGGTGGACGCAAAAAACATCATGGAAGCGGGAAAACATTTGCTCACAAAACTGGATCTGCAAGCCTTGTTGATTACGCGCGGCAGAAACGGAATGGCTTTATTTACGAAAAATCAAGATCCGCGTTCGATTCCTATTTTTGGTTCCTCCGATATCGTGGACGTAACGGGCGCGGGTGATACGGTGATCACCACTTTTGCGCTTGCGGTCGCAGCCGGCGCATCCTTTTACGATGCAGCGCGACTCGCGAATTGCGCGGCCGGTCTGGTTGTCATGAAACGCGGGGCAGCTACAGTCACGCCGGAAGAACTGGGTGAAGCAATCCGGATCGCGGACATGCATGAATAAAGTCCGCACTCTCAACGATCTGAAAGCAATTCTCGAATCCAGGAAAGAAAGCCGAGTTGTATTCGCCAATGGCTGTTTTGATGTGTTGCACGTTGGTCACGTGCGCTATCTGCAGGAAGCTCGCGCTCTCGGCGATCTTTTGATTGTAGGCTTGAACTCCGACGACTCGGTGCACCGTTTAAAAGGAGAAGGACGACCGGTCCTGAACCAAGATGCGAGAGCGGAATTGCTTGGCGCAATGCAATGCGTTGATTACGTCGTTATTTTTGATGATGACACGGTTGATCGTTTATTGGTAGAATTAAGGCCCCATTTTCATTGCAAGGGGGGTGACTATACTCCGGAAACAGTTCCGGAGAAGGAGACGGTGAAGCGGTATGGAGGTTCAACTTCCATTACAGGGGGAAGGAAAATACAATCCACCCGTTGGTTATTCGAAGAAATACGGCGCAGGTATTCCTGAAGAACCACGATCGATCTGCATCCTGCAACTAAATTCGATCGGTGATATTATCCATACACTTCCTGTTGCTCATCTGCTGAAAGAACGATTTCCCTCCGCGCGAATTACATGGATCGCCGAAAAAGGCCTGGCTCCATTGCTGAATCATCATCCGGCTGTGGGCCAACTACTTCTCGTGGACACAAAGAAGTGGCGAAAACGAATCCTTTCACCGGCTGTGTGGAAAGAAGTGTACAGTTTTCTCCGCTATCTTCGCTCCCAGGAATTTGACCTTGTTCTCGATTTTCAAGGAATCTTCAAATCCGCGCTGCTCGCCCGTTTTTCCGGATCTTCCAGAAGAATCGGCATGGCGCATTCGGACCGCTCGCAGAAATGGAGCTTCCTGTTTCTAAACGAATTCAGCACGGGGACCGCAAAAAAGGAACACATCATCGAAAAGAATCTGGCTGTGCTGGAGTCTGTTGGCATTCGCTCGGAAAACTTGCCCCTTCATTTTCACATTCATCCGGAGGAAGAAGCTGTTCAGTACGTGGAACAGGAGTTGAAGAAGCTCGAAATCGAAGATTTTGTGTTGATCAACCCCGGCGGCGGCTGGATCACAAAGTTGTGGGATGAAGATAAATTTGCGCAATTGATCGACATGATTTACAACGATCTTCATATTCCTTCTCTCATCGTATGGGGGCCGGGAGAGCGCCATCTCGCGGATAAAGTCGCGCGCAAATGCATCACACCGGCAATGATTTCTTTCAGCACGAATCTTTCCGAATTGATCGCTTTGACCAGCAGATCCCGGTTGATGGTAAGCAGCGACTCCGGACCGCTCCATCTGGCATCGGCGCTGGGAATTCCTGTGGTTGGATTGTACGGACCGACTGATCCGCTTCGCAACGGACCGTGGAACCCGCATGATTCCGCCTGCACCATCAATTACCAGTGCAGTCCGTGTTACCTGCGCGTTTGTCCGATCGGCATTCAATGCATGAAAAAACTGGAAGTGCCACAGGTCTTGGATTCCGTCAAAAAAACCTTCTATCTATCAACATCTTTAAATACAAATCAGTAATTAATTTCTTGGAGTCTTGGCGACTTGGCGGTTAAATTGTATTCGCAATGGGTGCGACGTCATCGCCGAAACCTGGGCATCCCCCTTGTTGTTGCAGCGCTCCTGCTTGCTCGTTATGAACCACGGTTTTTGGGGTTCAGTATTGCACTTGTAGTTGCGGGTGAAGCGATTCGAATCTGGGCAGCAGGCCACCTTCGCAAAGAGCAGCTATTGACCACAGGAGGTCCATACCGCATCATTCGAAATCCCCTTTATCTGGGAAGTTTCCTGATCGCTGTAGGATTCTGTCTGGTCGCAAACTCCGTCTGGATCTGGTTGCTTGTTGCAGCTTATTTTGCGCTCTGTTATGTTCCGGTGATCCGGCATGAAGAATCTGTGCTACAAGGAAAATTTCCCGGCGAATTTTCGCAATATTCTGCCGACGTTCCCGCCCTCTATCCGACAATCCGGCTGTACCCAAACATCTCTACACAGTTTTCCTGGCAGCAGGTGCTTCGAAATAAGGAGTACAATGCGGTACTCGGAATTCTTGTGGGATACGCTTACCTCGTTCTCATCGCAAGCAAACTTTCGTAGTGGCAGGAAGCCGGGTGCGATACCGTTGAGCGTTACAGCTCTTAGAATCGGGTATGGGGTAACATTCCTTTTGACATAAATGTCGCGCGGAAATTCATCGCCGATGTTCTTTATCCTGGCTCACAAACATGTTGATATATTGGGTGAGAAGTTCCAAAGCGGATGGATCGCTTGATTTCAGATGGCTTGCTGCAGTCTCGATGATTGAGTTAAGCTCTTTTGCGCCTACCAACGCTTCGAAATAGTTCGGTCGCATCCCGGTGAAAGAATCGAGAATTGAAACGGAATGGGTCAGACCGGCTTGCTCTCCACTACGTGCTGCGGCATCCTCAATGGTCTTTAGTCCTTTGATTGCAAGGACTATTTGGCGGAGATTTTGCGTTGACATTGTCAAGTGCCAGATCGCTCTCATTTCGTCATTGGCGTAACTCACATCTCTTCGATGAAATTTCGCAAAAGCATCAAGATCTGCGAACCGATAGTATGAAGAGATCAGCAAACCCGGATACGGCCCGTGTTGCTCGCCAATATAAGTGAGCTTAACGGAGACTCCGGCAAATTCATCAGTTGAATATGAATGAGCATAAAGGGCCAAAGGCCCACTTTCCAATCGAAATTCTCTGCCGTCCCACTCCAAGAAAGATTCGGGCGGGCTAACAACCAGGGTCTTTCCGTCCCAGTTTAGTGTTTCTTCCTTTCGAAGACGAAGAAGGCTCTTGCGTTTCCAGCTTCCGTTTTCCTGTGCAGCTATCAGCAGAAAATTTTTAGTCCCGTCAGTTAAAATAAGTGCCGCTTCCTGCCGTTGATCTCCATTCAAATCAGCCAGAATGAAATGCCCCTGTGCAGGAAGTCTCAATTCGCCGTTGGACCACAGTTCATGGCCTGCTTCTGTTAGTGCTCCCGGAATCCGTGGAGTGGATATTTCCGGAACCAATCGCGTCAGAGTTTGAAACGCTGAGTATTCGAGATAGATGGTTTTCTCAGCGCTATCCGAGGTTATCTCACTCGCGCACGGAAGGAAAACAAGAAGGAGTAAAAACAAGTTCTTTTTTGAGTCCTGCAGCATTCTTCTGATCATACTTTTGATCTGCCCCTTTTCCAGAATAGAAACGTGCAAGACTCCGGGATGATTTACATCTCCGAGCCTTCTGATCAGGAAAGAAAAGGCGTTCCAAACGGAACCAACCTAATTGTATCCCCCATTGGTCTTCCAGTGGAACAACTTCTGCACGCCATCTGTTTCTGGCGGCGCTTTGAAACTGAACCGGTGACGCGAAAACGGTACCTTTGGTGGTAATCTGAGGTTGAATCCAATGGCCTTTGATTTCAGCGCCATTTTTTTCAATCCGGCCTTTGAATTCACCCCGATTTCCTGGAATTCGAAAACTGATTTTCCCTTTATCAACTGTTGCTTTTACAGAATGACCGGCGATTTCCGCCCACCAATCCGATTTACGACTGACCAGGGTTAGGGTTCCGCGGATTTCGGGGCCAAAATAGCGTTTTGCCTCCCATAGCCCGACGAATGATTTCGAAGAAGCAGGATCTGAAGACATGGCAGGTAAATCAATCAGGACAACCAGCATGTACTACTGACGTTGAACTTCTTGTTTTTTTAGAAGGATTTTCGCAAAAGGATATTAAACCGCAGAATATCGAACAAAGGAACTCCGAACCGCAGAAGT